>JAAYUW010000116.1 GCA_012517545.1 Exilispira sp. | reverse complement strand
TCTTTCTTTTAAGTTTTGGTTAGCCTTAAACTGGCTTTAATTTAACTAAAAAATCGCTTTTATTTAACTAAGAAATAGCCTTAATTTAACTAAAAAATCGCTTTTATTTAAAAATGAAAAAAAAGATTAAAGAAATATTATGCAATCCGAAACTCAAAAAGGATTAAGAATTTCGACATATAAATATGGAAAAAAGTATGAAAAACTTGTAGTCGAGTTTTTCCAAAAAAAAGGTGTTAAAGTACTGGAAACCAATGTATTCACTGTTTACGGGGAAGCGGATATCGTTTGTGCTGAAGAAGATAGACTTATTATTGTTGAAGTAAAAGGAGGTAAAAGGCTTGAAGAGATTTATGAAAGGTTTAATAGAAAGAAGTTACAGAGACTTAAGTTAGTTGGACAATTTTTATGTCAAAAATATAGTTATAAAAACTTCCAGATCGATGGTTTTATAGTTGTTGCCACGGAGGGCAACGCTAAAATAATCCAGATTAAAAATATAGTTTAACAAGGATGTTATCATGACTAAAGAAGAAAAGATTTGCTGGCTTAAGAAAGCCATAAATTCCGAACAATATCTCGAAAGAGCCATATATTTCCTGGCTCAAGAAATGATTTTAATATTTTACCAGGTTATGCTATAATATCATAAAGGATAAAAAATGAAAAACAAAACTTTAAAATTTTCTTTTAAAGTATTTGCCGTGTTAATTTTGTTTGCCCTGGTGGTTCTTTTCTTTAGCTTTCAGTTTCGTTTCAATTTTCATAAAGATGATATTATTCAAATAGCAAGTTCTTCAAGACAATATGTTTATTTTGAAGACCAGCTTGACAGAATCTGGGATTACGAACATTTAGACAAACTATATGTCACGGATATTATCAATAATAGATATCAAATCGAGGGAAAATATCAATTCTTTGAGAAGGATGAATTTGGAAAAAAGTTTCTTTCCGATACTCAGATGGTTAAGTTTGAGCAGGATGTTTATGGAAGAATGTATTTCCTTACTAAGAGTATTTTTCCTACTTTAAGATCTGTTCCTATTTTTATAGAAAGTGACCTTGCTGTGGGAGCAAGATGGTGGGCTGAAGCTGAAGAGGTCGTAGACTTTAGTTCTATTGGAATAGATGGATTTTCAATAACTGTTCCCTTTATAGTATCCTATCAATATATTGGTGATGAAAATAATCTTGCTATCATAAAGGCTCATTATTCAAATGTCTATGGGTTTGAGAAGGATAATGTTTATAGGATGGGTATTGAGTATGCTCCCAAGCTTTATTCGGCAGATGTAGATATGACTTTATTCTGGGATAAGCAGCTTGGGTATGTCGTTAAATTCTCCGATGTTTATGCTATCTATATAGTTCTTGTTAATGGCTCGAAGTGGAAGTTCACTGGAACGACCGATGGAACGATGACTGTCATACAAAAGTGGGATGATAATAAAAAAGATCAGCTTATTCAAAATATCAAATCTAACTTACCACCTGAGCTAAAAGGGAAAATAGATATAGTGAAAAATGAAAAAGGGATAGTTATAAACCTTGGTGAGATTTTTTTTGATTTTAATAAATATGATATTAAACAATCTGAATTATCAAAACTTCAATCACTCGCTCTAATTTTAAAAAAATATTTTTACAATTATCAGATAGCAATAGAAGGTTATACTGATGATATTGGCAGTGAACAGTATAATCTCGAGCTTTCTACAAAACGAGCTAAAACAATATTTGATTTTTTGATCAGTACTCAATCCATAAATCCATATTCAAGTTACTATATAGGATATGGTGAGGCTAATCCTCTATATCCCAATACTTCAGAAGCAAATAGAGCTAAAAATAGAAGAGTACAAATAGTTATAATGGATTTTTAAAATTTGAAATTTAATTTTTCTAAATTATCATTATCAACGATAGAATAAATCATGTAAAATATTCATGAAATCAGTTATAATTTCTCTTATTTTTTTATTTTTTGGTTTCTATTTTCTTATAAATGGGTTCAAACTTTTTGCTCTTTTCCTTGTCAATAAAAGAATAAGAGATTTTTTCTATATAAATTTATTGATCTCTTTAGCTTATATTTTTCTTTTCTTCATGCAATTGTCTGAAAATATTTATGATGCAAAGTTTTTTGCAAATCTTTTCTTTATTATCTTAATAATTTCCAATATCATATATTTTGACTTTTTAAAAAATCAATTCCTTGGCTATCTAAATAGATTATTTAAGTATCTAAATATTGCTTCCACTTTGATAATGGTATTCCCCTTATTGTATTTTTTATCTATAAAAAGCTATCCAATTAATGTTTCACATAATGGAAAGCTATGGATATTTCAATTTAATTCCTCTTTTCTTTACTTTTATATTCTGTTTTATCTTATATTACTTATTTCATTTTTTATCATTTTATCTTTTAAAATATTTTTCAGAAAAAACTCAAAAAGATTTTTATTTGTAATTCACTATTTTGCCATATATCTATTTCCATTATTTTACTTTATACCTGAAGATTTTATGTTCTTTTTTAGAGGTGAAAAATCTGGTTTTATTAATTATGATTTTAAAATTTTATTAATAAGTGTTCTTTTGTTTGTTTATCTAACAGCAGAGAGAGTGATAATCATTAAAAAAAATGGAAGCATTACAAAATTCAATTCAGTTCAGAAAATTGCATCGCAAAATATTTCAGACTTTATTTTCCTTTTCAACCGAAATCTTGAACTTGTTGATACGACAGCAAGAACAGCTCAAATGCTTGGTTATAGTGAATTTGAAATCTATAAAATAAAATTTAACGATATTTTTCTTCTCGATTTCGACATTTTAAAATTTATTAATTCAGATATATCCACAAATACAGGCAACTCAGATAAGATAAGTTTAAGAAAAAAAGATGGGAGTTTATTGCCTGTAAATATAAATATAAAGAAACTCATATATAATAAAGGAAAATTAGCGGGTTTCATTATCATAGCATTTGATATTACAGATGAAAAAACTCTTATTTTCATTAATAATGAAAATTTTCAAATAAGACAACTTTTTAATGATTCCATAAAAAAAAATATTGACATTATTGAAGCCCTACCTTATGCGATTGCCTTTATAAATTTAAATGGAAATATCATAATTTGTAATAATAAGTTTGCGTATTTGAGCAAACAATCTAAAAATAAACTAATTGAATCAAAATATTTAGAATTAGCAAAATCAGATCTATTTGAAAAAGTAATTGAGATAGATGATTTTCAAAAGGATAATACAAGTAGTAAAAACTTTACACCAGATGGAAAAAGATATTATAAATATCAGATTAAGGCTATATATTCTGAAAATGGGATTTTGATCTCTTATCTTGCTTTGATGATAGACATATCTGAAAAGATAAAAATTAATAAATTTTTAACAGATAATCCTAAATATTATACCAATTTAATAAATAGTTTTCCATTGGGTGTTATGTTTATAGATAAAAATGCTCGTATAACTGATGTTTCAGAGACAATATTCCAATATATGGGGAAAATAAATTTTGATGGAGAAAGTGGTCTAAATATTTTAAATTATCTGGATACACTGGCCTATGATAGTTCAAAAAATACTGTTATAGAATTTTTAAATGGTAAATCGAATGAAAAGTTTAGTTCTTTTAAAAACTTAAAAATAAATCCATCAAAAATATTTAAGGGTGCGAAAGATATAGACATGTATTTAAATTTAAATCTATTTAAAATTAAATCTGACAATGAAATTCTTGTTTTAATGCTTGAAAATGTTATTCAGGTTTTAAATCTTGAGAAAAAAGCATTGAGAATCAATAGAAGGATTGAAAATAGAATAAAGCTGGATTTAAGTTTTTTTAATACTATTTCCTTCGAAATAAGAAAAATTCTTGTTGAAATCTATGAAAAATCCTTACTTGCCATGAATCTTTATAAAAGTCAGGAGATGATAGATTTTTTTAATAAGATAATCCTTTCTTCAAATAAACTTTTCAAGATGGTTGAAAATATACTACTTCTTTATGCTATAGAATCTGATAAGCTGATTATAAATTTCCAGAAAGTACAATTTTTTACTATTATTAACAAGATTATATCTGATCTTAGAGTTGAAGCTGAAAAAAAGGGTTTGAAAATAAATTTTATAATAGAAAATGAAAAATACAGGAGACAAAATATATATGTTCTACTTGATCCATATCTTTTCTCAATAATTTTTGAAAATATTATTGAAAATTCAATAAAATTTTCTGACAGAGGAAATATCGATATTCATATGTATTTTGATGAAATTGGAAGTGAAAATATTATTTTAAAGGTTATTATAAAAGATCAGGGGATCGGGATACCCCAAGATAAGCTTTATAGCATATTTGATGGATTTTATCAGATAGAAAATACCATATCTAAAAAGTTTGAGGGGCTTGGAATAGGACTAAAAATCAGCAAAAATCTCATTGAAAAATCTGGAGGTAAGATAAATGTAGAGTCAAAAGAAAATGCAGGTACAGCTATTACAATAATTTTACCCTTAATGAAAATAGATGATAAAAAGATTTATGAAGATTTATTATTTGAGCAAGATTTGAATACGATTAATAAAGGTAAGATATTATTTTTATCTGAAAACCTGAATTTATTAAATCTTTTTGATATTTTAGTTGATAACCTGAATGAAAAAAAAACAGAATCAAAGGTTAAAGATAGTATTATGCTAACTGAATTTTATTTAAATAATGATATAGAATTATTTATACAAAAAATTATTGAAAGAAAGATTTCTATTGTTTTTGTTGATAGTGAACTTTTTTTAGGTAAAGGACGAGAATTTGATAAAAAAAAGAATAAAAATGAATATACACTTCTTAGAAGTTTGAAGAATATTCAAAATCTAAGTATAATTTTGATATCAAATATAAAGATAGCTGTAATGTTTAGAAATGAATATCTTTCGTATTTTGATTATATACTTGAAAGACCTCTTAATTCTTTTAAACTTGAGCAATTGTTTGGTAAAATACAATGACCCATAGATAACTTTTTAGAGTAACTACTATGGCTTCAATTAAAAAGAGTACCTGCTGTTTTATTTATTTTAACTGTTAAAGAGAATTCAATGTTAAAAATTGCCGGTATTGTTTCAATTTTAGCTTCAGTTTTTTGCTTCATGCATGCAAATATTTTATATAAATCAAATAAAAAAAATATTAATTTTCTATTTTATGCAGTTATGTTTTCATTTTATTTTATTATTTGCTTTATTAACTCTATATTCTTCTTAAATGGCGGATTTATAGATTTACTAACACATATGCAACTTATTTCGATTGCATTATTTAATATCTCCATTCTTATTTTTACATTTGTAAAAGAAGATAAAAAAAGAGACATTGCTTTTAAAAAAGCAAAACATGCAGTTCTTCTAAAATTCATGATTGCTATTTTATTTGTTCTATTTTTTTCAACATATATTTATTCAGAGTATGTTAGAAATTTTTTTAGTTTTCCCCTGACTTTTCAAAACTTGAATTTCGCATTTTTTTCTCTGTTTTTCAAAAATATAAAAATTTATTCTGATAAATTTATGTTTTTGATTTTTTATCTTTCATTTTTAACAATTTTAAAGTTTGTCATATTATTTATTTTATCAATGAATTTAATTCATGGTATTAGAAAAGATGATTCTTTCTGGAAATTCTTTTCAGGTGATTTTTTTTCAACATTTTTTTTGATTATTTTAACTTTGGCTTATTTTAAAGGGGTATTGACAGAACAAATCTATAATATTTATAGTCTTTTAAGCATTAAATTCTTATTTATGACTATTTTCAGCTTTCTACTGACAAAGAATCGATTTTTGCTATCATATTTAAATGGTCAATGGAACAACATTGCAATAAACGAAAGTGAAGTTGGTATTTTATTCATTGATGATGAAGGTCATATCCTCAGTGCAAACAAAAGAGTTCTTGAATTAACAGGGCAAAGCATACAAAAATTACAGAGAATGTCATTTCTGGATATAATTAAAATAGATTATGAAAATATCGTAGTTAATAGGAATGAAAAGAGCAATAGAGATTATGAAGGTGAAAAATACTATAGCGACATAACCATTGCAAGGCTGAAAAAAGCAAATCTATCGGAAATTCCTGTATATTTTGAATTACTTAAACTGACAAAAAGAGAAAATATTTATATTCTCCTTATTTATTCTTTTGAAATAGGAAAAAAGATAAATGAGTCCAGAGCTGATAAAGATGTTATTATTAAAAAGCTGAATTCCCAAAGGTTGTTTTTAGACAAATTATTGGATCAGCTACCAGATGGTTTTTTGTTGGCAGATGAAAATTATAAAATTTTAAAATGTGATGAAAAAGCCAGTAAGATAATTGGTATGAAATTAGACAATTTATTAAATAAAGATATAAGGTTTTTAAATGAAAATATTATTGAAGATCCGGAAAATTCCTTTCTTATATTTTTAAAAGATCTTTATAAAAATATGGATATTGATCTTATTCTTAATAAATCCAGAGAAGAAAAACTCGTTTTTTTTGAAAAAACTCATAAAATAGCGATTTTAAGAATCTTAAAAGTTGATTTTATCGATATAAATAAGATATACTTACTTTCATCTAGAACTAATGAGGCTAAAAGTATTTTTTATTCACGGGAAAATGAATTACTTAATGATGGCGGTGAAAAAAATCAAGTTGAGAACAAAGAAAAATTTGATAATGAACCTGATGAATCTCAATTTGACAAATTGATCACAAAAAAAAGTTATCTTTACATTTTTACCGATCTTACTGAAAACATAGAAAAACTTAAGAGCATATATACTGGTTATAAGACATTTATCGAGTTTTTCGAGAAAAATCCTTACCCTATGCTGATAGTTAAGAAAGATGGATATATTGAAAGGTATAACAGAGCTTTTACAGAAATATGGGAAACTGTTGAATATAATGATTTAAAGTACAAAAACATGGAACTTGTAAACTATATTGAAAAAGACTTTAAAGACAGTGAAGATTTTGATTCATTCCAGGTAATAGATCTATGGATAAGTCCAGAGCATTTTGAAGTTATCAGTTTTTTTCAAGAGCAATCTGAGAGGAAAGGTATTTTTGATATGAATAACAATTTTGATCTTATTTATCAAAAGTATCTTTCAGATATCTCATCACATCTTAATAGTGGTTTACGAGCATATCGACTGTATCTCTGGAATATCCCGGAAATATTTGATAAAAGTTCTACATCTCTTCTTTTATTTTTTGATATTACTGAAAAGATAAAGAAAACAGCTCTTTTGATGAATACGGTAAAAAAATCATGCATTTTATCTTCAAAAAATAGAAATCTTATAATAAACCTTAATCATGAAATAAGAACTCCACTTAATCTTATACTTGGTATATCTGATCTTATTGTAGAAAATGCTGATGAATCTACTGATAAAGGATTAATTTCAAGTATTGCAAGCGATATTAAAAAGCTTGATATCTTTGCAAGTGATGTTATTTCATTATCTTCAAGTTTGTTAGACGAACAGGATGCTTTTTATGAAAGGTATGAAGACTTTATTCATGAGTTTGGAACTTATATAAGATCTTTTACAAATTATGAGTTTTATGCAGACTTTGTTAATAATAAAAGTTCAGGAAATTATTTAATTAATTTATCAATAATAAAAAAAATACTCTATTTTTTAAGTCGTACCTACAAATCATACGGTAAAGGTGTTTTGCATCTATTTTTGGATCAAAAAAAACGAAGTTTAAACATTGATTTTGAAGCAAATAAATTCAAGAGCGAAGATACAGGATATGAGAATTCCTCATTTGATATTGATTTCTATTATGATCTTACAAATTTGAACTTGAAATACTATACAAGGATTGTTGATAGTTCTTTTAATATGGAATACGGTTCTCAATCTATCAAAATCTCCCTGGTTGTTCCTTTCCAAACTATCAATAAAGATGTATACAGCGGTAATGGTATACGAGAAGATCTTAAAACTCAGAATTTGAAAAAACAGGGTGATGAAAAAAAAGATAGAAAAAAGAATCAAAAATCGACTTTGAAAATAAATTCAAGTTCAGAGATTATTGACTCATCTGGTAAACCAGATAGTAACAATGAAAAGATGGATACCAAAGATGATAATGTTATTAAAAGTATTCCAGGTGATTACAGAATAAAAGTCATCTTTTATATTTCAAATGATGATGTAACATTCAGCTTCCTTGAGACTATATCTGTTGAAAAGCCTATAAAATATTATCGAATAACAGATCTTAGCGATCTTATATCATTACTCAAATCAGAATTATGTTGTTTTGTTATTATCGACTGGTGCTTTTTCGATAAGTTAAACCTTGATGAACTAGATCTTGCTATTGAAGAAAATCTCGATAGATTTTGCTATTCACATGAAGATACTAATCGAAAAATATCTTATTTTAAAGGTTTTATTTTGCTTTTCGAGTCTTACGAGAGGCAAAATATAGCCTATGAGTGGAAAAAACTTGAGATAGAGAGAAAATTTTCGATTTTAAATATTAGCTTGATAGAACTTGAAAAACCTGTAGATCTGCACAAAATACTCGAAATTTTTGATAGATTTATCTTTTAGTATAAAATTATATTATATCCGTTTTATATAAAATTGACTCATGGATCTAATCCTAAAAATTTTTCTTTGTATGGCAAAGCCATATAAACTAACGAAGAGCGAAAATAAACAATCATCTTTGCATATTATTGTTATAACTATTTATAAATTTCTTTTTTTTTAAAATAAGCATGCAATTGCCAGATGAATGAGTATGTGTATACTTAGCTTTAAGTTTATTTCTTTAATGTTAAAAAGTACGCATTAACTGAATGAATCAGAAATATACAATACTTGCTATTTTTAAACATAGGTTTTATTTTAATATTTTTATGCTATGTATATTAAAGGACTAAATCTAAATAAAGTTATTTTTTCAAACAAGGAGTTTAAATGAAAAAACTTAGAGCATCACAGTTTCTGTTGGTTTTACTTGTAGCTTTTCTTCCAATAATTTTCTATGGTTGTCC
>JAAYUW010000115.1 GCA_012517545.1 Exilispira sp. | reverse complement strand
TGATGAAGTAAACAAATGTATTGATAAGCTCCCAAAGTGGAAATTCGAATTTGATATAAAAAGTAAATTTAGAGATATACTCTATGAAGAAAAACTCAGAGAGTTCAAACAAAGTGTCAAATTTTTAGAAAACATTCTGGATGCTGATTTTTAGATTATTATCAAATAAGATTTATTTTTCAAATTTTATAATACTCTTCAAAATGATTTAATTTTCTTATATTATTGAGGCTGGAAGAGATGTTTCAGATGTTAACTTATCTTTTTTTTTGTATGACTTCTTGCTTTCAAATATAAAAATAGGTGATAAAGTCTACCAAAAATATGAGTGTCGAAAAATAGTGTTATTTTAATATTTATTGATGTTTAATATTTCTTTTCTTCCTATATTTTTGATATGCAAGTTTGAATATAAATATTTTAAAAGGTATTTTTCTTATACTTTTATGTTTAGATTTTTATTAATAATGTTTGTTGTATTGAAAAGTTTTAAAATCTAAAGTCAGGCAGGAAAAACTATGAAACTAAGATCTTCTTTTGTTTTTTGTCTAATATTTATTTTTTTAATTTCTTTTTCTGGATGTGCTCATTATAAATATGTTGTTACTGATACCGAAGGTAATCTTTACTCACCAGAAAAACTTTTGCTGGAAGGACAACTTGCATATGATGCTAAAGACTACGATACAGCTATTAAATATTTTCAGTTAATACTTGAAAAATATCCTGATAACAAAGAATATACTTCCTGGGCTTGTTATGAGATAGGGTTTGTCTATTTTAGCATGAAAGATTATGAACAGGCAAAGATCTGGTTTACTCAAGTTATTGAAAAATATAACGGCTCAAATGCTGCTGTTTCATTATCAAAATATATGCTTTCAAAGATAGAAAATATATTAAGTTCAAAAAAGAAAAAATAAAATAGTAAAGTTTGAACTTTTAAATGTAGAATTAAATATAAAATCCAAAATTATTTCAAAAATCCTTTAAAGATAATACTCTCCATGAATTCAGGAGATAGTTTTTAAAGAAAATTTCATTAAACTTAAAAACGATCATAGATTTGTAAGAGGTAGATATGAAATTTTTTCTGGATACGGCAAATATTGATGAGATAGCTAAAGGGCTTGAGTTAGGTATAATTGATGGAGTCACCACCAATCCAACACTTGTGTCAAAGGAAAAAGCTCCCTTTGAGGAGAGGATTAAACAGATTTGTGAACTTGTCAAGGGGCCGGTATCAGCTGAAGTTATTTCAATCGATGCTGTTGGTATGGTTGAAGAAGCACGAAAATTAGCAAAAATTTCTCAATATGTTGTTATAAAGATCCCTATGACAGAAGAAGGAATCAAAGCGGTTAAAAGGCTTAAAGATGAAGGGATAAGAACAAATGTAACTCTTATTTTTTCTCCATTACAGGCTTTAGTAGCTGCAAAAGCTGGAGCCAGTTATGTATCTCCTTTTGTTGGAAGACTTGATGATATAGGTCATGATGGAATGGAACTTGTTTCCGATATTAAAACAATCTTTATAAATTATGGTTTTGAAACAAATATAATAGTTGCCTCTATAAGACATCCACAGCATATTCTTACTGCTGCAAAAATTGGTGCTGATATTGCAACTATTCCATTTTCAGTTCTTACAAGGATAATGAAGCATCCTTTGACTGATGCAGGAATACAAACTTTTATGAGAGATTGGCAGGATTATAAAGAAAAATTAAACAATAGATGATCAGGTAACATCTTTAGGAGATCCAGATGGAAAATGACTTGAAACCTATCGATATTGAAAAGCTGTTTTTCTGGCTATCTGAGGAGTTTTTAAGAGATGGCAGCATTTTTGGGATAGATCATAGTTATTTTTACAAACCTTCAAACAGCATTCCTTTAAATTTATGGGGAAATGCGCTAGACTTACCTATCGGACCAGCTGCTGGACCTCACACTCAGTTAGCACAGAATATCATAGTCTCTTATCTTTGTGGGGGAAGATTTATTGAACTGAAAACTGTTCAAAAAGAAGATAAGATTTCAGTAGATAAACCATGTATATTTGCCATCGATGAAGGTTATAATGTCGAATGGTCAACTGAGTTATCTATAAAAGAAGCATTAGAAGAGTATATTAAGGCTTATCTTTTCATATTGGTATTAAAAGAAATCTTCAATTTAAAATCAAAAAATTCAGATAAATTATCCAATGTCTTCAACAATGATGGTTTTATTTTTGCCATGAGTGTAGGATACTCTTTAGATGGAATAACCTCACCAAAAGTTGATAATTTTATAGAGGAGATGTCCGGTAAAAACGATACTGTTAAAAAACTTGCAGAGGATTTGATTCTGATTCTAGAAAGCGAAAATGGTAAAAAGTTTAAGGCAAGAATTAATGCTGAATATCCTTTAGAGAGGCTTAAAAATATTGCTAAAAATTCGACAAAGATTTCTCCAATAATAACTTTAAGTACGATGCATGGAACAAAGCCTGAAGAGATTGACAAGATAGTTCAATACCTTCTCATAGAAAAAAATATAAACACATTTTTGAAAGTAAATCCAACACTTTTAGGTTATCAAAGAGTGAAAAGCATATTGCATAGTCATGGATTTGATTATATATCGCTAAGTGAAGAAAGTTTTGAACATGATTTGCAGATGCATAATGCTCTTCAGATCATCAGTAAAATGCATAAGGTAGCTGAAGAACAGAAAGTCGGTTTTGGTATTAAAATCAGTAACACTCTTGGTGTCTTAAATCATACAAGCTTAAAAGGTGAAATGTCGTATCTATCGGGAAGGCCAATTTTTCCGATCTCTCTGGAATTAGCTGAAAAGATGCGAAGAGAGTTTAAGCTTTTGCCTATATCTTTTTCTGCTGGGGTTGATCAGGAAAATGTGAAAAGCCTTTTGAATGAAGGTATTTATCCATTGACTTTTGTTACCGATCTTTTGAAACCTGGCGGTTATCATAGAATGAATTCTATAGCTTCTTCATCTGATTACTCATTTAAAAGAAAAGCAAAATTATTTGTTGCATCTGAAATAGCTACAGGAGAAAAGTATTTAAAAAGTTCTAAATCTTTAGAAAAATATAATTATGGAAAAATTTCAAAACAACTTCCACTTTATGATTGTTTCATGGCTCCATGTAAAGAGATCTGTCCTATAAATCAGGATGTCCCCGAATATCTTAGAGCTATCAAAACAAAACAGTTTGAATCAGCATTTAAAATCATAATATCAAAGAATCCACTTCCTTTTACAACCTCAATCATATGTACTCATCCATGTATGAATTATTGTACACGAAATTTTTATGACAAACCAGTATGTATTCGAGATATGAAATTTTATGCATCAAAGAAGGGATTTAAATACGCTGTTAATGCATTAAACAAATTATCCATTAAAGATAAATTGGAAACAAAACAAGATATAGATTATCCAGGATCTGTTGCTATTGTAGGAGGCGGACAAGCAGGTATTGCTGAAGCACATTTTTTAGCTAGAAGTGGATTCAAGGTTTCACTCTTTGAAAAAGAAGATTCTCCTGGTGGAGTTATAAGTTCTATTATACCAAAATTCAGGATAAACAAAAGATTTATTGAAAAAGATGTTGAACTAATTAAATTATTGGGTGTCAATATAAATACTGGTAGCTCAGTTAGTGTTAAAGAATTGAGAGAAAAAGGTTTTGATTACATAATTTTAGCAATAGGAGCGAATAAGCCTAGAGAATTGGTCCTTGAAGAAAAAAATGGAAATATTCTCGACTCATTAACCTTTTTGAAACAGTGGAATATCAACAGGCACAGGTTAAAATTGGGGAAAAATGTTGTTATTGTTGGTGGAGGAAATTCTGCTATGGATGCATCTCGAGCAGCCATAAGATCGCCTGGTGTTAAAAAAGTTACTGTTGTTTATAGAAGAACTGAAAAAGAAATCCCCGCTGATAGAGAAGAGCTTGAAAATGCAATAGAAGATGGAGTGTCTTTTCGCATGTTAAGACAGCCAGTTTCATTTAAAAATAAGACACTTACATGTGAAATAATGCAACCTGGCGAGAAAAAAGATAAAGATGGCAGAAAGGTTTCGATTCCGATTGGCAAATATGAACTTCTTGCAGTAGACACATTAATTGTTGCAATAGGGGAGGAAGAAGACAAAAAATGGCTGGCTGAAAATAATATTGAAAAAGATAAAGAAAATAAATATTTTACAAATGCAAAAAATATATTTCTAATAGGAGATCTTGTAAGAGGACCTTCTTCCGTTGTTGAAGTTATTTCAGATGCAAAAGCTGTTGCTCAAATTATTCTCAATCAAAAAAATATTAAATTAGATATTTTTGAAAATAATGAACCCATAGATAATCTTAGATTAATTGAAGAATCTGCCAGATTGGATAGAGGCAAATTTAAAAAACCAGACAGAGTTGATGATAATAGGTGCCTGGCATGTAATTATTACTGTTTAAGGTGTGTTGATGTATGTCCAAATAGAGCAAATATTTCAATCCCATATTCAAATAAAAATTTCAGGAATTTTTATCAGATTTTGCATATCGATGATTTTTGTAATCAATGCGGAAATTGTCAGACTTTTTGTCCGTATGAAAAAGGAGCTCCCAATATTGATAAACTCACTTATTACAGTTCTGAACAGAGATTTACAAATTCTCAAAATCCAGGCTTTTTCATAAATTCAGGAAAAATTAAATTTGATGATTTTGGACTATTAAATATTGACTCACTTATTTATAGAGATGGTGATAGAAAAATTCACAATCTAAAGGTCTTGAAAAAAGATGGTTTATACTTTATTAAAAACGATTGTAAAAGTGATCTATTATTTTTAGAGCATATACTAAATTATCGCCGAGAAATTTTCTGGAGTAATTAAGAAAATAGACTTTTTGTTTTTTTGTGTGTTATCAAATAAAACCTTAATTTTAATATCTATAGTTCGATAGTAAAAAACCCCGGCTAAAACCGGGGTTTTGTAATCTTCAAATATTATTCTTTAACAGTCATGTTCTTACTAGAAAAATTTGTTAAGAAGTAAAACCTGCAAATGTTAAGAACTCATCCCACTGTGTGTTAACACAGATATCAAGGAGGCTATAAGTAGTTGTATCGGATTTTAATGTTATAGCAGCTCCATAAGCCTTTGAATTCCAGGTAGAACCATGCCACTCTAAAACGATGAGTTGAAGATTGCCAACATAAATAAGATCCATAACAGCCTTTGCAGCATTTTTAACAGTTGTTGTCATGCTAGAACTATTGTAAATAGCACTCATATAGGCATATAGATCCCAGGTATAACCGCTAAAGTTACTTGAAGGTCTGAGGTTTTTAAATGTTGAGCCAGCTATTCCACTATTTATTGCTGCAGAAGCAAAAGTATTTATGGCTGTTCCAAGTTCATCAGCGTAGGAAAGGTCTGCGACTGAGAAAGTGACATCTGAAGTAGAAGAATACTCTGCTTTATAATAGTCAAATATGGCTTTTGCAGCATAGTAAGGTGTACATGTGGGGTTATTTTTAATATAGGTTATAAACTCATAGTCATAACCATTTCCAGGGATTGTTTGTTCTGAAGATGCAAGGTAGTTTACATAACCCTTGAACTGATACATAAGCTCGGCACAAGCCATAAGGCAAGCATCGTAGGCAACTACATCGATAGCTTTACCAATCTTATTGTAAAAATAAGTTATTGTATTCTTCTGTTCTACTTCGGAGAGGTGATCGCTGCTATTTGTGTCATCCCAGCAAACGCCTTTAGCTCTATCAACTGCTCCGCCATGATTCCAGAAAATCCACATAAAATGATCTGCTGGAAAATTTGTTGTCGCATAATCAACAAAGTTTTTTGCAGTTGTTTCAGAACCCATATTAATTTCACCAAGATCCTGCAACAATGTTGCAACACCGGACTGGATGTAGTAATAACCGTGTGTGGAACCAGAATTATCCCATAGGGCAACGATATTGATATCTGAGGTTGAACCAACAGCTTTCATTTCATTGATATCATAATCGCCATAGGAAGAAAGGTTATTGTCTGCATCAAGGTAAACAAGTATAGTCCACTTTTTCTGTGGTTGAGGAAGAGTAACTCCACCACCGCCGCCACCACCAGATGTTAAAGTAATAGTGTAGCCTCTGTTTGTCCCATACCTTCCATTGTACGAATAAGCTCTTATATAGAAAGTTGAGGAAGATGTTGCTGTCCAGGTAATCTTAGATCCATAAGTTCCATCACCTTTGTCATCATTTGAAGCTAAAGTTGTGCCAGAACTATTCTGCAAATAAAGAACAGTATCAGCATATCCATAAACCACAGTTTCAATAGTATAAGTTTTTCCATAAACAGCTGTAAACTTCATATAGTCGTTTGCATCATCGTAAAAGTTATGCTCCTGGGTTTGACCATCTGTAATAGTCTTTGCATAGGTTCTTGAATCATCCTGCTCATATGCATCTTTTGATGTCATATTGAGTCGAACAGGTGCGGCTCTGTTAACCTCCTCTTTTTCTGCGCCATTACCAATACTATCGGTAAAATCAAGAGGAGATTGGCAGGCAAAAAGCATAAGAAAAAGAGCACTGATAGCAACAACAAAAAGTACTTTCTTCATACTAACTCCTTAAAATTACTGCTTAATTTAGTAAAATTAAATTTATTTTAGTCAAGAAAAATTAAATACTATGAATGCTGAATATTTTAAAATTAATCATATATATATCTAATAAATATAAGTTAAAAACATTTTAAAATTATAAAATTAAGATAAGTAAATAAAAAAATATAATTTAATAGTATAATGATTAATATTAGGTTATACCATAAATAATAATAAGAATATTAGGACAATTGATGAATAGATATGATAAAGTTATGAATTTTGAAAAAATGAAGTTTTTTAAGTTAAAGAGCTTAAAATCTGGATTTTTATATACAGGAAAAAATTACTTATTTTTTTTCAAGATCTTGTTCAATAGATTTTTTTTAGAATTGAACAAGCGAATGATATGTCTTCTGGTAATCCAGTCGTAGTTTCTATGAAAAACTTTTATATTCATAAGAGTTGATGAAAACTCAAGACCAATGAAAATAATCAAACCAATATAGTATATATAAATAAGTATAATTAAACTTGAACCAGTTTTAGCAAAAAAAGAGCCTGTTAGAGTCTTTGGTATCCACATTTTCAATATTAAATTGGCAAGTTTGCCGAGAATTGATGTCAATAGACCACTAAAAAAAGCAAATCTGTAAGGTATCTTTTCCATTATCACAATGACAAAAAGAGAATATAGAAAAGCAAAGAGAAGTGGAGAAAAAAAGTAATCATAGATAGTTTTTTTAATAGTATTTATCTTTGGATTTATGAAGAATTTCTCTATATTTTGAAGTATAGGGCTTAAAAATAAGGCTGTAAAGAAGAACATAAGTATTGCAAAGGTTAACAGTATAGAAAATAATCTTCCCTTAAAAAAAGAAACTATTTGATTTTTATGAATTATAATCCTGTTGTAATTTGTATAGGAAACTTTAACAAAAATAAACACCTGGGAGGCTGTCAATAAAAGTACAACTATACTTATAATAGCATATAAGCTATGACTCTTTGAGGTAGATGCCGATGTAAATAGTCTTATTATTGTATCAAGAGATTCGCTGCCAAATATTTTTTCAAGATTTGGCATAATAGAGTCAAGAATCATCTCCGACGCAAAATAGTTGCTTCCATAATTAAAAATTAACATCACTATAGCAGGGATTGAGAGAATAAAATAGTAAGAAAAAGCTGCAGCAAGATGATGAATTCTATGCTTTGAACAATTTTGTATTAATCTGGAAATTATTACTATGATTTTCATCTAATTTCTCTAAATATTAAATAGAATCAATGATTTAAGTCCAATTTTATTTTTCAGTTTATTTTATTCAAAAGCCCAAAGATAAAAATCTTTTTCTCGAACTTTTAACTTTGGATTTTTGACTTGTGACTGTAGTAATTTAGGCTATAGTATAAACAGACGAAAAATAGTTAATTTAATAATTTTTGCAACTGTAAACTTTTATTTTCAAAATTATTTATTTTTTTATTTTTAGTATAAGTTTGCTTTTGAAATAAAATCTTATTATTTACAGTTTTGACTTTGCATTATTTTATAGTACTATAAATCGCACAAAAAAATTGTTGCATAAAGAAAACTTAAGATAGACACAAAAAAATATGAATTGCAAATTATCAGGAGGGGTTAATGATACTGCTTCAAAACTGCTACGCAATAGCGACTCTCGATAACGAGAAGATGCTTTACTCCCAGGATATTCTTATTGAAGAAAACAGGATAAAAAAGATTGGAACTCATCTTTTAGATAATTTAAAAGCTGAAGAACGAGCAAGACTTCAGATTCTTGATTGTTCGGATTCTATAGTCATTCCAGGTCTTGTAAATACACATCATCATTTTTATCAAACATTAACAAGAAATGTGAAAGAAGTTCAAAACTCAAAATTATTTGATTGGCTTACTTTTCTATATGAAATATGGAAAAAAATCGATGATGAAGCAATATATTATTCTTCAGCTATAGCGATAGGTGAGCTCTTGAAAACTGGGTGTACTTTAACAACAGATCATCACTACCTTTATCCAGGATCTTTTTCTGTGGAAAATAAAAGCATAGCAAAGATTCAGTATGATGTTGCTGAAAAACTGGGCATAAGGTTTGCTGCAACTCGAGGTTCCATGTCTAAAAGCAAAAAAGATGGAGGCTTACCACCTGATGATGTTGTTCAATCTGATGATAAAATTCTTGAAGATACTGAAAAGGTTATAAAGCTTTTCAATGATCCATCTGAAGATTCCATGCGGAGAGTTATAGTAGCTCCTTGTTCTCCATTTTCTGTTAGTAAAGAGCTTATGAAAGAAAGTGTAAAACTTGCAAGAAAATATGGCGTAAAACTTCATACTCACCTTGCAGAAACTTCTGATGAAGTACAGTATTGCCTGAAAACATATGGTAAAAGGCCATTAGCCTTAATGGAAGAGGTTGAATTTATTGGAGAAGATACATTTTATGCTCATGGAATATATTTTGATGATAATGAACTCGATCTTTTAGCAAAAACAAAAACTGGTATAGCTCATTGTCCATCTTCAAATATGCGACTTGGTTCGGGAATATGTCGAGTTGTTGAATGTCATGAAAAGGGGATTCCTATAGGTATAGCAGTCGATGGTAGTGCTTCAAATGATACTTCCGATATGCTGGGAGAGCTCCGTCAGACTTTGCTTCTTCAAAGAGTTAAGTATGGCTCTTGCTCAATAGATGCAAACACAGTATTTGAATTTGGAACAACAGGTGGAGCTTCTTTGTTGGGATTTAAAAATGTTGGA
>JAAYUW010000114.1 GCA_012517545.1 Exilispira sp. | reverse complement strand
GGAAACAGCTCTCAAGCCTCTAATAATATAATAGATTTCGTTTTCTACAAGAAAATCTATCAGCAGTCCCTGATGTTCCATGACTTTGACATTTTTTAAATCCTTCGTTAACTCCTTTGCAATATAAACTCTCTGTTCTACATTAAAAAGATATTTTTTTGCCGGGTTATTACTGATAAGTATTATGAGGTTATCAAAAAGATTGCTGCTTCGCATGATGATATCGTAATGTCCATTTGTGATAGGATCAAAAGAACCGGGGTAAACTGCATTTTTCATAAAAATAGCTCCTGAATATAATTATTTTTCAATATTAACTATTTTGTAAATTATTCACTTTTAATAACAGGCATGCATTTGATACGAGTTCTAAAAAAAATCATATAGAAAGAAAATACAAAAAAATATTACAAACATGAAAAGAATTAATCCTCAACACTAAAAATTATGCTATTGAAATTGAACAAATTAAAATTATAATTAAATCAGCAAGAGGTGAGTTATATTGGACAATAAAATGAACCTTAAAAAGTTTTTTAATAGATCAAACTATCCTCTCATTTCAAGTTTGTTAATTTTACTTATTCTATTATCAAGCTTTTTTATAATATTCATATTAAAAGATCTTGCAATTATTTCAACTCATCATACAAAACAGATACCAGTTTTTTTCTTTCTTTTCTTACCTTTGTTTATTGCCTATTTCATCTTAAACAACAGCTTCAATATTGAGCAATTATGCTTTTTAGAACCATTATTTCATATAACCTCATTTATATTATTTGGTTTCCCCTTTGCCCTTATATCGATAGCAATTGGATTCCTCTTTTCAACTGAAAATAAAAGAAAGTTATTTTTGACATCTCTTTTATCAATCTTTTTTATACTCATGGTTAATCTTTTACTATTGTACTTACCTTACTATGGGGATTTTATCTCATTGATCGTTATATTTATATATATCTTTGTATGGAAACTTTTTTTGAAAGAAGAAACAAAATGGTATGAGATATTTGCCACCTATCTTTTTGTTAGTTTAATCTACTGCCTTTTTTTATCAATTCATTTTGGAATAATCTCAACTGATAAAGAAATTATTGTATATATATTTGTTTTTTTATGGTTGTATCTAATAGGTATAATATTTGAACTCTTACTATATAATCTTTATTATAACAAAAAAGAATTGAGATTTTTAAAAGAACTTGATAACAACTTACTACAATATCTCAATATCAAAGATTTTGACCTTTACTGCACAAATTTATCAAAAATCATAAAGCAAAATGTACAATTTTCCTTGATGTATATTGGAATTGCAGATAATTATTTTAAAAAAATGGATATAATTTTTGCCTGTGAAAAGGATAAAATTCTCGGAAAAGACACCATAAATCTCGACAAAACCTTAACATTGATGGTTTTAAAGAGTAAAAAAGAGTACTTTCTAGTACCGGATATTTCAAAAGTTCCAGAAACCATGTATTGCAGGATAAAAAGTAGTGAGACAATTACAAGATCATTTATTGGATTTCCTCTTAAGGATAGATATCAGCGCATTGTTGGGATCTTTGGTCTTGAAGATGAAAACTTTTTTAAACTTGATAAAAAGCAGATAAGTAAACTTAAATTAGCAAAGCAACAGATTGAAACTATAATAGCTTTTCACATTCCAAAAAAAAACTAAAAAAACAGAAGTTTTTTTAAAACTTTGATACTGAAATAATTTATTTAATACAAAATTTTAATTGTTATCACAAGATTTATTTAATTTACCATGATCTATAAATTAATATAAAAGTTCAATATAAATAACCAGATTTTCAGTTTACCAGAATTAATATTAAAAGCGTAATTATAAAAACTTTAAAACAATAACAATGCACAATAGATAAAATTTTTGAAAAGGAGAATATTTTGTCAAATTCAAATTATCCCATAGAAATTTTAAATAATAAAATTGAACTTTTAAAAGAATACCTTTTTACTCTAAATTTTCTTTTAGATTTAGACCCTTTTGATATTGGCTTCGTTTCAGTATTTGAAAGTAGCCTATCAAAGATAACATTTTTGATTGATGAGATAAAACAGTATGAAAAAATCTATCAATCAATAAGCAAAAGTATTGAACTGAAAGATAGCATGATATATCAATCAAAAATAGATGAACAAAAGAGTCTGATAAACTCAATAAACTCAACCATCGAAAAGGTAATAATAAAATATGAAAAAGAAAAGGAAAATGTTAAGATGCAACTTGATAATATAAAGCCATTGAACTCAAATCCCATGCAAGAAAGCGAATATCGATACTTTGAAAAAAAAGTTTGATATATACTTTTTTACCTGCGATAAAAAACTTTACTCACTCTATATATAACCTGATCGGAACTTTATTGATATAATTTTCTATCTTATTCTTGAACTGCTCATATTCAATTGCAAACAAAGAAGATACTTCAACAGTTGCCCGTTCAAAATCATCAAACTTTATTTCAGCTCTCTTAAACCAATTTTTGTAAAATAGAGAGATTCCATCCTTGCATGTTTTTATAGAGTCATCTCCTTCTTTATTCTTAAGTGGAGCGAACTCATCATCTCGCAATGTCTCATAAAATACTGTTTTATTAGCAAGTGGGATAGAATCGAAAATAAACTGCTCAAACTTGATACCATTGGGTGTTTCTGGATTGATAAGATAACCGGTATCTGGTGAAAAGTAAGGTATTTTCTTTTTTGCTATATGATATGGAAGATGAAGAGCATCTGTAGTAATCCTATCTATAAAATCAACTGAAAAAATGTGTATAGCTATTGAGCCATAATTAAATAAAAGTTTCCCATCATCATCTTTTTTTATGGCAAGTTCATAAGGTAAGTCTGAATATTCTATTATGCAGGGTTTTCCATCTGCGATCGCAGCAACTCCCACTTTTTCAGATGCATCACGCTTGGCAAGAACTTTAGATGAAATATCGGCATTATTAAAAATATGCAGTCCTATAAAAACTGGATCTGCAAGCTTAACCAGTGGGTTATCTACCTGGAAATAACTAAGATATTTTATCCCAAGTTTATGCATGATCGAGGTCATATTCTTCTCTTTCAAAGCAAGAAGAGCTCCTCCATGACCATCTGGAGCTGTAAATAGGTTTGTTTCATCTATAAGTATAAGATTTCCATTCATGTCTATAGCTGGTAAATCTCTCTGTTTAAAAAAATAGATATCATTCAAATTAAGCCAATCTCTACCATTTTCATTAAAAAACTTTACTGTCTCATCATGATT
>JAAYUW010000113.1 GCA_012517545.1 Exilispira sp. | reverse complement strand
ATTTTTTCATATTTACCATCAAGGTATGCTGGTAAGATAAAACCAATAGATGCCTTGAATGCGGTACATTAATAATTAACTGGAGGAGAATAGATGATTTCTAAAAATAACAAACTTACTAAATTTACAATTTTTATTTTATTTCTTGTTTTATCAATGCTTGTTTTTTCATTCGCAGAGGAAAAAAACGATCCTGAAGCTGAAAAGATAGTCAAAAAAATGGAAAGTATTATTAATCTTGAGAATACAGATGTCACAGCAGAGATGATCTTTTTACAACAAAAAAGTGGGGAGCCTGATAAATTATTTAAATCAAGATATTATAGAAGAGATAAAGACAATGCGTTTGTCATTATTTTTCTTGAACCAGATAGTGAGAAGGGTAAAGGATACCTGAGGATTGATGATAATCTTTATATGTATATGCCGGCCACAAGAGAATTTATTCATAAGAATAGAAAAGAAAATGTTGGTTCGACCGATGCTAAAGCAGAAGATTTTGAAAGCAAGAAAACTCTTGATCTTTATTATGTAAAAAAGTTACCTAATGCCATAGTTGATAAAACAGATTGCTTTGTGATAGAGTTAAAGGCTAAGCAGATGGATGTTTCGTACCCTATTCAGAAGTGGTATATCAGGACTTCAGATTACATTTTAATGAAGCAAGAGGCTTTTTCTCTTTCAGGTACACTCATGCAGGTTTCTTATTATGTAAAGTATATGCCTATTAAGGGTGGCAAATTCTTTATGACAAAGTTTATGACCGAAGATAAGATTGAAGGTAGTAGAACCTGGGTAACTGTTGATGAAAAAACAATCTCTTTTGCGAAAATACCTGATTATGTTTTTACAAAGGCATTTTTAGAGCAACAATCAAAACAATAAAAATCTTCAGGTTTTTTGTTTCAGTATTTAATTTATTTTTTGTGTGTTATCTCTGCCTTTTGACTTTAGATTATTGTACTTTATATTTTTGACGGTTCACTTATCACAGTTATAGAAGCACTAAAATACGAAGAGCAAATCTATAGAAAAATCTATTTAATAAAGAGTAAAAATTTTTTAAAGAGAGGATAGAATGAAGACGAAGGTTATGCATCTATTTCTTATTTGTTTATTTTTATGTTTTGTAATATTTAATGGCCAGAATATATTGCTAGCTCAGGAAAGTGATGAGGATAGTATCTTTGATGAGAGTCAGTTTGACCAGACGATAGATGAAAGTTCAAAGAATGCTGCGAAAATGCAGATTTTGCTAGGTGGAACACTGCAATTTTCTTCTTACTGGATGGTGCCTGAGCAATTTGATCAATATACCAATTTTCTTGCCTTCAATGGTATAGTTTTTCTATCACTTCTTTATGAACCTTATGCAAAATTTTTTGTTTCAGAGAGTTTTTCACACTCCATGGTAGCATTTTCTGATCCTGCTATACCAGCAAGTGCACCTTTTTTAAGTTTGACAGAACTCAATGATTCATTCAATCTTCTAGAGATATTTTTTGATTTTTCTTTTAAAAATGCAGTATTTTTCAGGATAGGCAAGCAAGTTATTCATTGGGGAGCAGCAAATATATGGACTCCAGTCGATTTCATAAATTTTGCAAAGTACGATCCATTTTCAGATATCGATTCTCGAGAAGGAAAACCAGGAGTTAGAATACATATCCCTATAAAACAGTTTAACTTTTTTGCATTTTTCGATTTCAACAATACATTTCCTAATACTGATACTATTTCAAATTATCTCGATGCAACCTCTTTAGCATTAAGAGCTGATTATACGATTGGTGATTTTGAAATTGCTCTATCTTCATATTTTTCAAAAGATCAATCATCGATTTTTGGTTTTGATCTTTCAGGTTATTTGTTAGGCTTTGATATAGTTGCAGAAGCTAGTTTTTCTATGGAAGGCTATACACCAAAAGTTACTGGCATGGTATTTATTCCTGCAGTTGCACCAGTAGTAAGTTATACTGATAATCCAGTATTCTCCACAACTATTGAACTTACAAAAACATTTGGCCAGAATAAAGATTATTCATTGATGGTAGCATTTTTTTATAATTCAGATGGTTATCAGCTAAATACAAGCGAAGATGAAACATATTATCAACTGGCTTTGAGTAGTGGGATAGGTTCACAACTTTATTATGGTCAATATTACATCTTTACAAGATTATCCAAGGATAATTTTATAACAAATTTTATGTCAATCTCTCTTATGTTTATAATGAATATAACCGATGAAAGCTATCGATTAACTCTGACTCATTCCCTATCCATCCCTTCAGTATTACCATTTTCATATTCAATATCATT
>JAAYUW010000112.1 GCA_012517545.1 Exilispira sp. | reverse complement strand
TGATGAATTATCAAGAATAATAAAATTAGCACTTTCCGAAACAACTTGATAAACTTAAATTTTAAATGATAGATAAATTTCGGTACTTCCGTTTAATGCTTATTTTTTAACATTAAAGCAATATTTGTATAGCATAGTATATAGCCGTTTATCTGGCAAGTGTATGTTTATATAAAAAAAAGAAATGCTTAAATCCGTATAACAATAATATGCAAAGATGATTATTTATTTTTGCTTTTATTTTGTTTTATGACTTAACCTAAAAAGGAAGCGAATGTCAAAGATAGGTTCTTCGCACCTTTTCTTTGTATGGCCTGGTCATAAAAACTAACGAAGATCGAGTAGATAATTTGCCGGATGAAACATTTTTCTATTCTTTTTTTGCAGGTTAGAGCCATAAAAGCTTTTTCAATGAAGGCTACACACTCCTGTATATTGCTTTAAAAAAATTATTGAAATTATCACCTTCATTTCGAGAGTACCTTAAATTATCTTCTTAGAAAAATCATGTAAAATTAAGGAAATGACTTTAAAATAATTAAAATTATGGTAGGTTTTAGTCGTAAATTCCAGTGTTTTAAACTTATATTAATAATATACTTCATTATTGGAGATTTATATAGCTTTAATCTTAAATTCTTATGCTTCAAGTTCTTTTATTTGTCTTAATCTTTTTTCAATTGTTTCTTTTCGTTTTGACAAAAGACAGGAGTTTTAGTTGGTTTTCATAAAAGCTTAAAGTCAAATTTTAAATTTTCAGGAAAAAATCATTTATCTTATTTTGTATTTTATTTTGACAAGAGGAAAATCAATGAATAGTAAAAATATACAAACTGAACTCTCAGATAGTTTAAAACCTCTAGTAGCCATAAAAAGGGGTGATCTTATCGAGAAAGTTCATTTTGGAGCTTATTGCATAGTTGAAAATGATTATGACCCTATCTATTTTTTTGGAAACTCTGAATTTATTACATATACAAGATCTACAGTCAAGCCATTTCAGGCATTGTCAGTTATTCTTTCTGAAGCCGATGAGAAGTTTAATTTAAATGAAAAAGATATTGCTATAATATCATCCTCTCATTTTGGTCAGCCAGAACATGTTTTGCAGGTAAAATCAATACTTGAAAAGATCGGGTTAAAATATGAAGATCTTCTCTGCCCAGCCGTTTACTCTAGAGATAATAATACTAAATATGAACAAATCCGCTCAGGACTCGAGCCATCTAAGTATTTTTGTGATTGTTCTGCAAAACATGCCGGGATGTTAGCTGCTTGCAAAGCTCTGGGTTATGATATAAAAAACTATGACTCACCATCTCATCCACTTCAGATTTTAATAAAAAATATTTTATCTTCGATATATGATTTTGATATTGATAAGATGATAATCGGTGTCGATGGATGTGGTGTACCTGTATTCTCTGCAACTCTTAAGTCCATGGCACATGCCTATTTATCTCTTATAAATGGCAAGTTAAATGATAATCAAACTAAAAGGTTTGAAAACATTGGCTTTGCTAAAAAAGAAGTTGAGCTTGCATTGAAGAAAGTTAGAAATTCAATGGTTGGGAATCCTTCTATGATCGCCGGAGATTCTGGTATATGCACTGTCTTGATGACTCTTTATGGTGGATCTCTGGTTGGTAAAATTGGTGCTGATGGCGTTTATTGCGTAGGACTTAAAGATTTTGCAACAAACCATTCTATTGGTATAGCAGTTAAAATAGCAGATGGATCGATGGATGCACTTGAGTTTGCTGTAGTCTCCATTCTAAAAAGGCTCAATTGTCTTGTATCTACAAGGAGTAATTTTATTGATAGATTTCTATATAAAAAATGTTTTAATGAGCATGGTATTCCTGTTGGTGAATATCAATTTTTAGATGGTGATTTGCCTTCTCTTGCATCATTGCTCATATAGACAAGTTTAAAGCAGAAAATTATCAATATTATAGTTAAAAATATAACAGTCTAAAGTCTAAAGTCCGGGAAAAGATTTTTATCCATACAGCCTAAAGTCGAAAGTCAGAGAACAAGAAAGGAAAATAGAAAAAAAATACTTATTAACCGGGAGAACTTATTCTTTTGACAGGAGTATTTTTGATATAGTTTTTATGTAAGAATTCAAGGAAATTAGATGAATATGATTCAGATTATAATATCAGTTCTTCTTCCCATACTATTTGGTTATTTTTTTAAATTTATTAAGATCTTTTCGGATGATGATGCCGTTATTTTAAGAAGATTTATAGTAAAAGCTTCTGTTCCTTTTATTATCTTTAAAAATCTATACACGGCAGATATATCTCTTTTTTCTCAGATAGTCCCAACTTTTCTTGCTTTTGTAATAGTTTCTATACTTTTTACATTAATTTCACAGTTGATATCAAAGTTTATTTCTAATGACAGACATTAGAAGAGAGCCTTTTCTATTGCTACACAGTTTGGCAACTATGGATATCTTGGATGGGGTATAATGTTCTATTTTTTTGGTGATGGTGGCTTTACAAGAGCTGTATTTTTTTCCATGTTCTTCTGGCCTGTTTTTCTTATACTTGGTTTTTTGATGATATACCTTGAAAATAGAGAAAATTTTTCTTTGAGAGAGTTTTTAAAAGCTCTTGTCGCAAATGCTTTAATCCCTATAGCTTCCGCCCTGTTGGGGCTTATCTTTAATATATATAAAGTAAATATTCACCCCGTTTTAAAGGATTTTATTTTTACTTTCAGTTCTTTTACAATACCAATGATACTCTTTACGATTGGTTTGAATCTTAATTTTAAACTTCCAGTTAATAAAATAAAAATAGCCCTTTTTTCAAGTTCCATAAGGCTTATTTTTGGTATTTTTCTTGGGTTAATTGCATCTTTTATTATTTCCCTATTTTTTAGAATAGATGATCTTTCTTTAAAGGTTATTCTTCTTGAGACAGTGATGCCTTCAGCTACGATGGCAGCATTTTTTGCTGATTTTATAGATATGGACAAGGAACTTCTTGCAGCAATACTTACGATCTCCACTTTGTTATCATTGATCACCCTGCCTTTATGGTTTTACCTTGTGGAAACTAACTGGTTTTTGATAAATGTTATTCCAATATTTGTAAGATAACACTCTTCAAAGGGAAAAGATGAATTACCGTATAACAGTTAAAGATTATTCTTTAGAAGATATCTATTTTGAAAGAGCCGGGAGTGGGACAAAAGTTTTGCTTCTTCATGGCTGGGGTGCAAGTACTGCCAGCTTTAAACCTGTTTTTGATAGATTGAGTCAAAACTATGATGTTATCAGCCTTGATTTCCCTGGATTTGGTAAATCTAAAATACCTCCTCCCGATTGGGGGGTTCAGCAGTATGCCGATCTTATAGCAGGTTTTATTTTTTCAAAAGAGTTTTATCCCTGCAATCTGATAGGTCACTCCTTTGGTGGAAGGATAGCCATCTTGCTTTCAAGTCAATATAAAGACCTGGTTTCAAAAGTAGTACTTGTCGATTCAGCCGGTTTAAAACCTCGAAGAAAGCCAGGGTATTATCTTAAAGTTTTTACATACAAGACTATAAAGAGAATTTTTTTCTTTTTTCACAAAGATAAAAATGATATTCAAAATAATGAAAATTTTAAGAGAATTGTTTCAATTTTAAAACTTGGTGGAAGTGCTGATTATCAAAGCAGTGGAGCCTTAAAATCTATTTGTGTCAGGGTTGTAAATGAAGATCTGACAAAATATCTTTCATCTATCGATTGTCCGGTCCTTTTAATTTATGGCGAAAATGATAAGGAAACTCCTCTTTATATGGCAAAAAAGATGAAACGCAGAATCAAGGATAGTGGCCTTGTTGTCTTGAAGGATGCTGCGCATTACAGTTATCTTGACCAGTTTGGTAGATTCATAGCTATTGTTGACTATTTTTTTATGCATTAGATTGATTGATGATAAAGCGATCTATTTTTGCTGATTCGTAATAAAGCAATAGACATTAAAATAACTTAAGTAGAACTTATTTGTTTTGTATAGATTTGCTTTTAAATATATCTGGTTTTTTATGTAGTTTTTATATAATTTTAGTATAGATTTTTTAGATTAATGCCCTGTAATTTATTTACTGAAAATTAAATACACAACAATATATTATATGGCAAATTAGTATAAGATATGTAAGTAGTTATCATAATCCAGCAAATTTAATTAATAATCTGGCAGGTTAAGATGCATTATTTTTTTACATTTTTACCTTTTTTTCTTCTATTTTTTTTCATGATTTTAGTTGAATTCAGCAAAAAAGATTACCTTTTGCACATGGCTCAGCTTTCAAATTATCGAGTTTCTGAGTTTGTCGGCTGGATCAAAAGAAATAAAAAGCTCAAACCAGACGTCAGGACAATTTTTTTCAGTTTTTTACTGATCATTATGATCTTACTCACAACGTTTTTAAATTCGCCAGTGATCTATTTTTTAACTTTATCACCCTTTTTAATATTGTGTTTCTTTTCACGACCAAAAAGGGCGAAAAAACCTCTGGTTTATACGAAAAGAGCAAAAAGATTGAAGGCACTTTACCTTATTATTTTTCTTTTTTTATGTTCCAGCGGTATTTTTCTGATTGGATATCTATTTGCTAAATATGACTTTGAATCCTCTTTTGAAAGTTTTAATTTTTTAAGATATCTAAAGTTTTATAACTATTATTTTTCAAAAAGTTTTGCTACCTCTATACTTGTTTCTACACTTTATTGCGTGATCTTAATCTATATAACACCGTGCATTATGTGTCTTTCGCTAGCTGTGATTTCACCCTATGAGAAGAGGATAAATAGAAGATTCTATACAAGCGCTGCAGATAGGATTGAAAGACTTAAAAAGTCAAGTGGCTTGAAGGTTATTGGTATTACTGGAAGTTATGGTAAGACGAGCACAAAGAACTTCCTTGCCAACATATTAAACGAAGATTTCCCCACTTTTGCATCATTTGAAAGCTACAATACACCGATGGGGCTTTCAAAGGTCATAAATGAAAATATCGATGATACTGTTTCTGTTTTTATTGCTGAGATGGGAGCAAGGTATAAAGGCGATATTGTGGAGCTTATGGAGTTATGCAAGCCAGATATAACCATCCTTACAGCGGTCGGACCTGCTCACATTGAAACTTTTAGAAGTGTTGAAAATATTATGGCTGAGAAGTGGAATATTGTTCTTCCATATAAAAAATCTGAGTTGAATCCATCTTTTTGTTTTATAAATTCAGATAATGAATATATCTATACACAATTCAAAAAATATTTAGATGAGAAAAAAATATGTGATGCAAGAGAATATTACCAGTCATATGAAAAGATAGTTAAGCTTGAAAAGGCAGATAGACCTATAGTCTTTACATATGGTTTAAATGCCTCAAGATCACCTTTTTTTCTGGGTACAGTTTTAAATACAGGGGAAAATGGAACTGATTTTACGTTAAAAATCTTAGACTTATTGCACTATAATAATAGCCCGGATGATAAATCAAAATCTAAGTACAATGGTAGCGAATATAAGTTTTCAACATGCCTTTTAGGGAAACATAATGTTGTCAATATTTTAGGCTCGATTGGTTGTGGATATATTTTAGGTATTTCTGTTGAAAAGATTATAAAAGCCGTTAGCCGGATAGAGCCTGTGCCCCACAGGCTACAACTTATAAGAACCGCTTCGGATACACTTATAATAGATGATGCCTATAACGCAAATCCAGACTCAAGTGCTGCTGCTCTTGAAGTCATATCTTACTTTAAAAGTAGAAAAAAGATAATAGTTACTCCAGGATTTATAGAGCTCGGGAAATTGCAATACGATGCTAACTTTAATTTTGGTAAAGAGATATCCAAAATTTTTGACATAGCTATTTTTGTTGGCATTGCAAATAAAGATGCACTGATAAATGGTTTTGAGTCTGCAAAATCTTTGAATAAATACTTTTATTTTGATACACTTGATGATGCAACGAAAATTTTACCTTCAGTACAAAAAGGGCCGTGCATAATCCTTTTTGAAAATGATCTGACCGATAATTATTAGCTATTTGGCTTTTGATTGCTAGGAAACAAAAAAAATTAAGTAAGTGAAAAAAATTGAATTTTTATTATTATATGTTTTAACATTATTCAAAGAAAAGGAGGAAGAAAAAATGAAAAGAATTTATAACAAATCTGGTAATAAACCATTTTACGAGGGTAAAGTAAAGATATTTTTTATTATTTTTTTACTTTTATCTATAATTTTAATATATGGAGTAAATATTTATGCACAGACAAATAAATTTGAATATGATTTAAAAACAGATAAAAATGAAAAAGTTATACAGGTTATAGGTAATTCATATAACAACAATTTCGCTGCAATTGTGTATAATAATAAAACCCATAAATATTATGTCATTTCTGGAAATGATAAATATGGTCCTTATGATTATATAATGGATTTTCAATTTTCACCTGACGGTAAAACTCTGACATATAGAGTAGAAATAGCTGATAAATGGTATGTTATTTCTGGAAATGATAAATATGGCCCTTATGATTACATAGGTTATTTTTTTCAATTTTCACCTGATGGTAAAACATTAGTATATTATGTAAAAATAGATGATAAATATTATTTAATAGCTGGAAATGCTAAATATGGCCCATATGATGACATAGGTTATTTTTTTCTATTTTCACCTGATGGTAAAACTTTAGTATATGAAGCAGAAATAGATGGTAATTGTTATGTTATTTCTGGAAATGATGAATATGGTCCTTATGATTGCATATATGATTTACAATTTTCACCTGATGGTAAGACACTGGTATATGATGTAAAAATAGATGATAAATATTATGTCATTTCTGGAAATGATAAATATGGTCCTTATGAT
>JAAYUW010000111.1 GCA_012517545.1 Exilispira sp. | reverse complement strand
TTTATCAACTTTAGTTTTTAAAAACTCGCTGTTTTTGTTTTTATCTAAAGAATTTTCTAAAAATTCAAAACTCTTTTCCTGCTTATTTTGAGAAAAAATATCTTTTTCTGGTAATTTATCTTCTGATATATTGTTATTCACGGGTAAAGATCTATAAAAAGATGATGCCTCAACCTCGTGTTTATTATCTAGCCTGCTATTATTAATATCCAATCCAGGTAAAAGATCCTCAACTTTTTCTATATCTGCTATGGATTCTATAGGTATATCGTTTTGCTCTATTTCATCTTCAACCATAGTCTGCTGGGCAAGGAACATTTCATCAAATTCAACCTGTGAGATCTCTCTAATTTTACCAAGATAGATAGCAAGATCAAGGCCATGCTTTGTTTCAACTTTAACAACTGATTTTGGAGGAATATTTATAGAAGTTTGATTATAAAATTCAGCAACATTTTTTGAATAAAGTAATCGACATCTGTATAAAAACATATTTTAACCCTGATTTTTCCTTTATTTGAATTCTCATCTATTACATATTATAAGAAAATAAAAATTATTTAATCTAAATCGCTATAAATTGCTCTTCGCTGTTTACAACACCTAAAAGTCTAAAATCGAAAATCATAAATACAAAAAAAGTTAAATTTTCTCAAATTTGCCCAGATTTAGTTGCAAAAAGCCAAATAAATTTGCTCATATTTTTTGGATCCATGAAAAAAAGCAGTCATAAGAGCTTAATATAAACTTCATACAATTTATACAAAATTTTGCATAAATATCTAAACCACAAAAAAAAATACTAGAAGAAAAAATACAAATTCCACATTTTCATTAAAAGAGCAATTGATTAAAATTAAACAAGAAATTTGAACAATAAACCTTCAACTTCTCCAATAAGTTCAAAAATTTGCTTTTGAGAAGATAAAAAATTTTCTAAAAGAGCGACAAGTCTTTTTTCAACTTCTACAATTATACAATCAACCTCTTCATCATCCATTGGCTTTTTCTTAGCTGATATAAGTTTTAACCTGTATGCTTTCCTTGTAACTAAAAGAACAAAAGCACCCAGGTGCATCTTGTACTCCAGTAAATCCTGTTGATTGCCACTGCCTCTATATCTTTTCCCATATTCAGTAATCTGTACTATCAAAGCTTCAGGTTGTTGATCTTCATATAAAGAGTACAGCTCATAGATCCCATTCTCAACAAAAGTTTCTTCAAATGTTAAAGCTTTTTTATCATAATTTGTAACAATTTTGCCTGATTTTACTGCTTTTTTTTGCTGATCATTTGTAAACTTTTGTATTAAATTCTGTATAGAAGGGATCATTTGACCCACCTCTCATATTTTCTTTATACTACTACAAATTTTATCAGATTCAATAAATGATAGCAAAAAGCGGGAAGAGACTCTTCACTTTTTCCTGGTAGAGATGACAACAATTACAAATTGAAAGTCAAAAGTCCTGAAAATATATCTCCCGGAGATTGATGTACAAATTAAAATTCAATCAATCAGGTCTGTAATTTTTTCGTTATATTTTTCGATTATTTTTTCTAAAATAAATTCTATATTTTTTTTGATTCCATTCGAAAAAGCTACATTATAAATTATTTTAGAAAAATCCTTATAGTATGTAAAGCTTTTTTGATAACCTATTTCAACAGTAGAGAAAAAAGAATCTCCCCTCTTTTCAAAAGAATCATTTGCATCAAATGAAAAATCATCTTTATTTTTTGCCTTCGAATTCTTGAAATCTTTTTTCATTATTTCACAATCAATATTTTTCTTAGATGAATTACTCAAAATATCATTGTAAAAATAGAAAATTAAATCTGGTTCAACCAGAGTAAAAAGAAGATTTGCATATTCCATATCAAGATTAACCAGTGTTTTTTTAAGGATAAGATCAAAACTTGAAAGATTAGATGAGTTTGTTGTTAAGTCTATGAGATTTGGATATATTTGATAAGCAAAGGTTGAAAAATGGAATCTATCGGTAATTACTATCTTTCCATTTTCAAGTGCGGTTTTTATCTTTTTCATTGAATGTTCGATTCTATCTGTTGCAAATAAAAAAAATTCCGATAATACGTTAAGATTATACTCTGGATTTAATAAAAGCTCTCTTATGCTACTTCCTATCTGGCTATCTCCCGGTTCAAAAGTAGTTAAGATATCTATGCCTTTTCGATCAATTTTTGAAGATATGCTTTTAAGTGCTGTTGTTTTCCCTGTTTTATCTATTCCCTCAAATACTATAAATAAACCTCTCAATATTTTACCTTTTGAAAATTTTATTAATTTTTTTCCAAGCATATTGATTTAATAACCAGTTGTTTTAAGTATATATTACAACCAGAATTCACTGGAACTCTATAAAATAAAGAGAAGCATAAATAAAACAATGTGAAGCATAAACTTGCTTTTACAGAGGAAAGTTTCATCACTCTTAAAATTAGTTCAACCTGTATATTAAGAGAAAAATTTAAAAATGTTAAAAAATAGGATATTTTCAAAAAACCTATTTTATGACTTTTATAGAACCATTGAGTAAAACACCCTCTTCGATGATAACCTTTGGAGCCTCCAGGCTTCCTTTTACCTGACCGGTTGAAAAAACTTTAATGGATTGTTTTGCTTTTGCTGTTCCTTCCCATATACCACCAATCTCTATTGCCTCAGCTTCGATATCACAGTAAGCTCTTCCTTTCTCACCAATTAAAACTTTTGAACTAGATTTTATTGTTCCATTAAATTGTCCATCTATTCGAAGAACAGTAGCAAGCTCAAAATCACCTTTTAGTTTTGTATTTTCAGCGATAATATTTGAAACTATCAGCCCACTTTCTGCTGGAGACATACTTTCTCCTTATGCCTATGAATTTGATTTAAAAATACTTTTAATAATTTGCTCTTTTTATTCCAAAAAGTTTATCATAATTATTTATTAAATTGGAAAAGAGCATTTTTATTTCAAGAAAAAAATTACTACTAAAAATTAAGGTTTATAAAAACTTTAAAACTTTTAAAAATATTCAAGGAAAAGATGAAGAAATTTTTCAGGATCTTCCCAGTGCCCGTTAAGTCTTACTTCGTAGTGAAGATGGGGTCCTGTCACCTGTCCTGTAGCTCCTTCTTTACCAATAGTTTGCCCTTTTTTAACAACCTGTCCCACCCTGACAAGAGAAATCATAAGATGCCCATATAAAGTTTCTATACCACGAGGATGTTCGATAACGACAGCTATACCATAACCCTCTCTCCAACCACTAAACTTGACAACACCATTTGCAGTCGCACACACCAGAGCACCGGGGAAAGATGCTATATCAAGTCCAGTATGGAAAAGGATATCTCCTCTAACAGGATGTCTTCTAAGTCCATATGGAGAAGTTATAACACCGCTTCCATCAACAAAAGGCCATCTTGAAGGCCAATTCTCAGCAAGATCTTTCATGTAAGGTTGTCTTCTATTCCATTCCACAAAGATTGAATAAAATGAATCGACATTGTTACTAATCTCTGCAAGCTGTTCATAGGGGTCAAGATCTTTCATCTTTTCGACATCAGGGCCACCTATACCCATCTTGCTCCAATTTTTCTGCCCAAGAAAAAAGTTAGCAAGATTTGTAGCTTCAGTTCTGGTCTTATAAATACTCTGATAAATGTCGTTAACTTTGTCCACTATATCTTCATAATTTGCCCTATATTTTAGATATTGAAGCTTAAAATGTGACATCTGATCAGCGGTTGATGCAAGTGTAGAAATAGAAATAAAAAATACAATAAAAAGCACAGAAAGCATAATTATAAAAAAAGCAATTGAAAAAATAGACATATGTACATTTAATATCTTCTTTTGATTATGAGGAATGAGCATCAAAGTAACTTTTTCATTACCTTTTTTAATAAAATGTTCCCACTTAACTGAAACATAATGAAAAAAACGGTTAAAAAATTGCTCTAAAGAACCTGCAAGTCTTTTTTCCCAGTTCTTAAAGCTCTTCATCGCCTCATCCCTTCTCTTATCATTTTATATGAAAATATTACTTTATAAAATAACATTTTTAAGTAAATTAAACTTAAAATATCTAAATTATTAATAATCGTCTGGCTTAACTATTAATGTTAAATGTTCTTTGCTCTAATTAAAATAAAGAAAATTGAACTAAAAATTCATCGAGCAAAAAAGTAACATAAAAAAAATTTTTTTAAATATTTTTCTTTTCAATTTACAATTATTTTAGTTTTATTAAGTTAATTCAAGCAAAATAAAGAATTTCTTGAGAATAAAAATTACTTTTATCTTTTAATAGAGACAAAATAATTGGACAAATTCACTAAAAGGCGGAAAAATGTATATTGACTGTCATTGCCATCTTGACCTAATTAACATCTTTGGCATAAATATAAATGATATTTTACAAAATTCAAGAAAATTAAAAATAAACTCTATTGTCCAGGTATCAGCATCTATAAATGAGTTCAAGACTTTTTTCCCTGTTTTCTCAAAAAATTTTCTTTATAAAAACGAATTACCTTTTCTTTATTTTACTTTTGGTATATCTCCAAATGATTTGTCTTATGAAGCATTTGATTTTTCTGAACTTCTGGATTTATTTTTACATTTTGATTTGATAGAACATATGAACAATGGAAAACTTGTTGCTATTGGGGAGATTGGACTTGATTATTTTCACAAATTTTTTACATCACAAGAACAGAAAAATGCTTTTGAAGTTCAACTTCAACTTGCAAAAAAGTATAATTTGCCTGTAATGCTGCATATAAGAGATGCTTTTGATGATGCCATCAAAATTCTTAAAAATGCTGATATTTCATCACCAATAATATTCCACTGCTATACTGGTGATCCAGAAATAACAACCACCATACTTGAAAACTTTGAAAACTGTGCTTTTTCATTTGCAGGAAATATTACATATAAAAAAATGGAAAATATTCAGAAATCGCTTTTAATAATTCCCATTGAAAAAATCCTCCTTGAAACGGATAGCCCATATCTTTCTCCTGGTAAATTAAGGGGGAAGGAAAATGTTCCTTATAATGTTATTCAAACATACGATTTTGTGGCAAATTTATTGGGTGTTAGTTTAGAATCTTTGTGTAATCAAATAAGAATAAACGCAAAGAATTTTATGAATATTTTTTAATCTTTTTAATCTTTCACATGAATTAAATAAAATAGCTTCAGGAGTAATTATTTTGACTTCTCTTCTTTCAAAAGAAAATACAGATAATCTTATATCAGCACCTATGGCAGGATTTACCAATAGCCCACTCAGAAAAATGTTTGCAGAAAATGGAGCATATAGAATATTTTCGGAGATGGTCCATGTGAGAGAAATATTAAATCTCAATCTATGGGAAATACCTATTTTTCTTGAAAATTACAATTATACAATCCAGCTTTTTGGTTCTATCGACGATGATTTCATTGAGGCAATTTCAAAAATATTGGATTTTGCTGATAACTTTGATATAAACTGTGGTTGTCCTGTTAAAAAGGTAATAAAGGCTAAAGGAGGTGCTTTCTGGCTTAAAGATATTGATAAACTCATAAAAAAAGTTGACCAGATTTCTAGAAAATTTAAAGGAAAGGTTAGCATAAAAATAAGAGTTGGATTTGATAAACCTGAACTTTTAGATCTTATTTCTAACCTGAATGATACAGAAGTCGAGTATATAACGATACATATGAGAACAGCAACAATGCTTTTCAAAGGTGAACCTTTGTACGAACTTTATGAGCAGGTCTCTCATTTCCCTAAACCTATGATAGTTAATGGCAATATAACCAGTCCAATGATAGCAAAAAAGTTGTTTGAAAAGTATAAACCTTCTGGACTTATGATAGGTAGAGCGGCTATTGAAAACCCTGCAATCTTTAAAGAAATATCCTTCTACTTAAAAGAAGGCAGATTATGCACAGAAAATAAATTAAATAAAATTGACTTTTTAATATCTTATTTTGAAAATATGCTAGATTATGTTAATAGTTACCCTTTTTTTAACCTAATACCAGAACCCTTAAAAGAAAAAGCATTATCAAAGTATGACAATTCAAAAAATGAAGCAGATAGAAAAAAATTTTTAAAAAAAACTATAGTAGAAAGTCGTAAAATCGCCTTTAATATTATCAAGGGCTATCCTGAAGCATATTTGATAAAACAAAACATATTGAGCCTTGAAAATCTTGAAGATGTGAAAAATTTTATACAACAGTCTAAAATCGAAAGTCACAAGTCTAAAGTCCGGAAGTAAACTTTATAGTTTATAGCTGCAAATCAGTAAATAAACTTAAAAGCACAAGGTCTTAGAAAAAATAAACAGAGATAAAAAGAAGATTCAAATAGAAAAAATTTCAGATAACGAACATTTCAAAAATGTTTTTGAACTGATCTTTATTGATTGGCTCTGAAATATATTCTTCGATTCCTAGAGAATATAATTTAGCCTTCATGTGATGATCTGGTTGTTTATCGATTATTATAATTGGAACTTCTTTTGATTTTTCAAATGTTTTTAATCTACTTATAATGTCTACAGTTAAATCTTCATTAACATCGCCAATGTAAATGATATATATAGAAGGAGGAGGGAGAGCATCGCATTTCATCAAAAAATCTGGAACAGACATGATTTCAAGATCGTATATATCCATATCAACAAAATCCAGTGCATCTTTCCATCCTATAACATAGACTTTTCTATTATGTTTATTTAATGATAAAGATTTTTGCATTTTTTCTTTTACATTTTTAGGTATTGTGAAATAGAAAGTTGAACCTTTATTCTTTCCTTCACTCTCAGCCCAAACTTTACCCTGATGTATCCTTGCAATACTCTTTACTATTGAAAGCCCAAGCCCTTTACCACCTGCCATAAACTCAAAATCACCAGAAAAATAATGTGAAGAATCTTGAATGGTAAAAAATTTCTCAAATACCCTTTCAAGGTATTCCTTTTCTATGCCTATACCATTATCTCTAACATATATCTTATATTGATCGGTTTCTTCAATTATTCCAGCAGTTATTGTCCCGAGATCTGCAGTATACTTTATTGCATTGGCTATAATATTTCTTATAGCTTGCGAAAATAGTGTAACTTCCACAGATGTATAGGGATTTTGAACATACGACTCAAAGTTAGCGACAAGTTTTCTTTCAGCAAATTTGACCTGAAATTCATCAAATATTGATTTTAATAATTCAACAATATTTACCTCCGAAAGTAAGGTAATTGTCTGATTATCTTTCAAGTTTGCATAACTTGTTATATCTTCAATCATGGTTATCAATCTATTTATATTTACCTGTAGTATCTTTATAATCTCGAGAAGTTTTGGATTTAGTTCTCCAAATGCACCATCTCCTATAAGATCTATAAAACCCTTTATCACCACTACTGGAGTTCTTAATTCATGCGAAGAGATTGCTATAAAGTTTTCTTCCATTTTATTTAATAGTATAAGTTTCTGGTTCATCTCTTTTATTATATTTAATGTATTTTCCAGATCTTCATTTGATTTTTCAAGTTCTGAGTATTTAGCAAGAAGCTTATCGATAAGTTCTTTCGAATACTGTCTTAAGTATTTTACCTCAGAATCTTTGTCTATTTTTTCCATCTTCCCATATAAAAATTCTTTTATTTTATTTGGAAAATTTGTATCGATAGGTTTTGGAATATATCCATCACAACCAGATGCAATAGCTTTACCTCTAGCCCCCTCACCTATCTCTGCAGTTATTGCGATAATCTTGACATTATTGAGAGATGGTATGGATCTTATCTTTGTTGTAACATCAAAACCTGATAAATCCGGAAGATTAATATCCATTAAGATAAGATCGGGGAAGATTTTCTGGGCAATATCAATCCCTTCAAATCCAGTTTTAGCTTCATAAAACTCATAGCCATTTGCAAGAAGTATCTTTTTTACCAGTAGAAGATTATATTGATTATCTTCGATGTAAAGAATCTTAACCTTATTATCAATCTTACCACTCATAATAATAATCCTTTTTATTAAGATAAAAGTACAATGTTACTTTATTAATCTTGAATAAACAAACTCATATATTATATTCTGATCTATAACGGGGATTTTTGCGAACCTGCAGTGCATATAAAATTTATTATTGGGAGAGATTTCATACCTTATGATTTCTGCAACTGCCTTAACATTTTGTCTTCCTATAAACAGGTTTATTTTTATAAGCCTTTTTACCGGCAATTTTGTTCCAACTTCCATGGCAAATCCACCACCACCAATATCGAAAATGGTTCCATCATACTCTGGAGGAACTACTTTCATCTTCTTTTTTCCTTCTGAATCTAAAATTATTTCTATTAGCGAGTATGTGGCATAAAATTTACATTGTTTTCTTATATATTGCCTTTTCTGATATCTTAAAAGATTGTCGGAATGCCTTATAAAAAGGCCCTGTATAAGAGACTCGTTTACTTCATCTTCAATAAAACTCTCAAATGAATAACCAGCATCATTTTCTCTCCAGAAATACACAGTAACTGGAAGTTTCCAGCTTCTGGGCTCTTTTGCAATAACTGGTTTTTTTATGACAAATCCTTTATCAAGAGTAGCTATAACTTCAGTAAAAAAATATCCCATATCTTTTATATATATCCTTACCTTTTTCCCCGTTTGTATATCACGTGAACTAACATTTTTCTTCGAATCTTTAAAATAACTATCAAGATTTGATAGAAGACCAAATATTACATTTTTCATCCTCTCAAGTTCTTCTTTCCCAATAACATTGTTCTGAGATCTCAAAGCAATAATAGTTTTTATAAGGTAAGTTTCAAAATTATTCTTTGATGAAAAAAGCAATACTGGTGATTTGATAGGCACAAACTTGATAGTTTCTAAAAGTACATTAACAGTGCTCTTTGGTATGCCTCTAATAAGAGCTGCTTCTTCAAACATAGTTTCATCTTTAGTTTTAGTTTTAAATAATTTTACACCTTTATTTCTAAGATAAATAATAACAACAATCGCAGCCACAATAACAATAATAAGTAAAAGTATTGTGGTCGAACTTGTAGATCTTGTATACATTGATTTTTTTATTGTTATTAATTCTTCCTGAAGCATTTTATTTCCTTTTAAAGTCTTTTTTTATTTGCATCTTTTGATTTTTTACTTTTTACATGATTATTTTTTCACATAGTAAAGATAAAAAATCTACATTAAATTAATATAAATTTTAAGATAATATTAGTCAAATAATTTAAGTTAATCTGGGCAAATTATCTTCTCACCCTTCGTGAGTTTGTTCCTATGCTATGCAAATATTGCTTTAATGTTAAAAAGTGGATGTTAGGCGGAAGCACCCTTCTATTAAAATAGATAAGTTAAAATTTGCCAAAACAATATGAATTAACTATTTACATAGATTGAAATATTTCCAGAGAGCTATATAAAAGGGCAAGAAGCAAAGGACCTAAAATCAAACCATTGAACCCAAAAGCCATAATACCACCAATGATTGCAAAAAATAGCAAAAGTGGATGTAAATTAATATTACCTGAGAGTATCAAAGGTCTTAAAAGATTATCAAATGTTGAAATAAATATCCCACACAATAAAAATATATATATTGCCTTTAGCCATGATTCAGTTAATCCAACTATTATAGCAACAGGAAGCCAGACTCCTGTTGCACCAATCATAGGAATAAATGATGCAAAGAAGATAAGAAAAGAAAAAAGTACAGGATTTGGTGTCTTAAATAAGGAAAAAATGATAAAAGATACAACAGCCTGATATAGGGCAACCAGCAGATATCCTTTAATAATGTTTTTCAAGATAACTGTAAGTTTACTGAAAAAAATGCTCAACACCGATGAATCTATTGGTATAGCCTTTTTAAAGTAATCCAGAAGAACATCTCCATCGGTAAGGTAAAAATAAAGGGTAATTATGGTAAAAAATAGATAGGTTATGAAATTAACAGTCTTACTAAGAGTTGAGGTAATAAAAGAGGTAAGATTTTTTATCTGACTTTCAAGAAGATTTATTATCTGTGTCTGGATATCTATCTTAACTTTTAAAGATGAAACTGAATATATCCAGTCAGATATTTTTATATTTAAGTTATCTAGAAATGTTGTTGAATTGGACTTTAAAAACTCCTGAAACCAGTTAAAAAAATCTTTTAACTCTATGACCAGTTGATAAACAAGATAAGACATAGGTATAAATATTATCAAAACAAAAACAATAGACAAAGTGCCAGCAATAAGATGCTTTAAAAATGTACTGACAAGAGTTTTTTTCCATCTGTTTATTATGAGTTGATAAACCGGATGGACAAATACTGCAAATACTGCTGCCCATAAAAATACTGTTAAAAACCTTTCAAAAATGAATATCACTAAAATAAGCAAAATTATAACAAGAACTATAAAAAAATAAGATTTTACCTTTTTACTATCCATTATTCTTATTTTCGGTTTTTATTAACTTTATTTATATATTAGTTTTTTTTCAAGCCAAGAACATTTGAAGATCAATATTTTAATGGTAACGATCTTGAAACTGTTTTTTTTAAAAAACTTAAAGCAAGATTTTTTTGCAAATTTTTTGCAAAAAAATGTTTTCACTTAATCAGTACTTTTCAGGTTCTTTATAGCTTTTCTTTGTATAAGTTATATAAACAAAGCTAAGAACTAGAAGGTCATTTGCCAGATGAACTTAAAAAATAAACAAATATAATCATACATTTTTATTGCTCTTTACATTTTTCGTTGTCCTGATAATTAATATAAAGGAACGAAGAACTAGAACTGTTAATTTACC
>JAAYUW010000110.1 GCA_012517545.1 Exilispira sp. | reverse complement strand
GAGATAAATTAAATCGATCAAAGTACATTTTCTGATTTTATTGGAGAATTCACTTGGACAATTATAAAATAAAAAGAAATAACCTTTTTTCTTCAATACCAGAATCGCAACTTGATCTTCTTGATGAATACAAGTTTGATATTATTCATTTTAAAAAAGATGACATTTTAATAGAGGAAGATTCCATTTCAAACGGGATTTTTCTTATTCTGGATGGTACTGTTATAATTCAAAAAAAATTAAATGATTCAGAATATCTTGAGATAGCAAAAAAAACTTTTCCAGAGTATGTTGGTGAGATGGGACTTATTGATGGTTCAGAAAGAAGTGCTAGAGTTAGCTGTTATTCAGATTGTGATATAGCTTTTCTTTCAAAAGAAAATTTTTTTTCTATTATTGATAAATTCCCGCAGGTCAAAAATACTATAGCAAAAAATATTTCATCAAATCTTCGTGAACTTCATCAAAAAACTTTGAATGAATATGATAGAAACATGCAACTTTTAGATCTCAATCAAAAAATATTATCACAGAATAGAGAATTAGAAGAATTAAATCAATTAAAAAATAATCTTATTCAGATGATAACTCATGACTTGAAACATCCTCTAACAATAATATCCGGTTATGCACAACTTTTAGAGCAGAAGATAAAGGATCAAAAAGAATCGGAGATGGTCTTTTCGATTGAAGTAGCTGTCAAACAAATGCTCGATATGATAAATCTCTTACTCGAAGCTACAAGGATTGAAAATCGTGAAATAACTTTTCAACCAGAAAAATGCAACATTGTACCCTTTATTTTAGAAGAGATATCCCAGTTTTCACTTTTAGCTAAAGCTAAAAACCAGGAAATTAAATATACTGAAACTTTTGAAAAATCATTTGCTTATATAGATCCTGAAAAGTTTAAAAGAGTTATTGGAAATTTATTATCAAACGCAATAAAATACTCACCTTTCAATAGCAAAATTTATGTTTTTCTTGAAGATGTTACTATGAATAATATAGATTATGTAAAGATAATTATCCAGGATTATGGTATTGGTATCCCTCTTGAAGAACAGCCAAAATTATTTAGAAAATTCGAAAAACTTTCTACAAAACCAACAGGTCAGGAGTCATCTACTGGCCTGGGTCTTTATATCGTTAAAAAATTTATGGAAATGCATAATGGATTTTATGGAGTTGAAAGTGAGTTCAAAAAAGGTAGTAAGTTTTATGTGCTTTTTCCAAAAATTATTTAAATATATTGTGAAATTTTATGATTTTTAGTAAAGTAAAAATAATAAAAATAGATGATAATTTTTATCCAATACAAAAATTATCTAAACAACATTATCTAATTTAATAAAAATTATTAATATTTATAGACAGATAATAATAAGAGAGGTTGAATATGAAAAAATGGTCTATTGATCCTTCCCTTTTTGCAAAAAACAGAAAAAATCTTTCCGATAAACTTATGCCAGATTCTATAGCAATAATTAACTCCAATGATTTATTGCCAACAAATGCTGATGGAACTTTCCCATTTGTTCAAAATACTGATCTTTTCTATCTAACAGGCATAAATCAGGAAGAGACTATACTTTTATTATATCCAGATAGTCCAGATGAGAAAATGAAGACTATTCTTTTTGTTACGGAAACTAACCCACAAATAGAAGTCTGGCATGGAAAAAAATACAGCAAGGAAGAAGCATCTAAAATTTCTGGAATAGATACTGTTTATTGGGTTGATGATTTTGATACTATTCTTGACAAGATTGCATTACAAGTTGATAATATATATATCAATCTTCATGAACATTCAAGAGCAGCTATTGAAATCCAGAGTAGAGATTATCGCATGCTTAAGAATTTAAAAAATCGATTCCCAATACATAAATATCATAGACTGGCTCCGCTAATACATTCACTTAGAATGATTAAGGATCCTATAGAAGTGGAACTTATAAAAAAAGCCTGTGATATAACTGAAAGTGCATTCAGAAGAATTTTAAAATTTTTAAAGCCTGGTATAACTGAATATGAAGTGGAAGCAGAGTTTGCACATGAATTTATTAGAAACAAAGCTAAATTTGCCTATAATCCTATTATTGCAAGTGGAGAAGGTGCCTGTGTATTGCATTATGAAAAAAATGATGAAGTTTGCCAGGATGGACATCTTTTACTTCTTGATGTTGGGGCATCTTTTGCATACTATAACGCTGATATGTCAAGAACAATTCCAGTTAATGGTCATTTTACCGATAGACAGAAAAAAGTTTATCAATCAGTTCTCAATGTCCTGAAACTAACCAGAAAAGAACTTGTACCTGGTAAAAAGATCAAAGATATACAGAGCTTTGCTGAAGATACTATAAAAGAAGAACTTATTAAATTAGGGCTAATTAGCTCAGAACAACTTAAAAATAAGGATGAAACTCGACAAGTGGTTAAAAAATATTTTCCTCATGGAGTTTCTCACCTTTTAGGTCTGGATGTCCACGATGTTGGTGATAGTTCTGAAATATTAAAACCTGGTATGCTTTTTACTTGTGAACCTGGTATATATATTAAAGAAGAAAGTTTAGGTGTAAGATTAGAAAACAATATATTACTTACTGAAAGTGGTAATATAGATCTAATGAGTTCAATTCCTATAGAAATTGATGAAATTGAACAAATTATTAATAGGTAAAAAGCCTTAAAAAGATTATCTTATCTTTTTTCTTATTTCTATATTATTTAAAGGTTATGGTTCAAGTAATAAAGCCAAGCTACAACAGATAAAAAGGATCTAAAATATGGATGACCAAACACAAAAGAACTTAAAAAATATGATTGAAAAACAAATTGTTTCGCGAGGTGTTGTAAATCCAAAAATTTTAGAGTTAATGAGTTCTATAGATAGAAGTCTTTTTATTCCCAAATCTCACTCTGATATAAGCTATGAAGACACTCCAGTTCCAATTGGTTTTGGGCAAACTATTTCTCAACCTTATATTGTAGCTTTGATGACAGATCTGTTAAACCTGACTGGAAATGAAAAAGTTCTTGAGATAGGAACAGGCTCTGGTTATCAGACGGCTATCATAGCAAATATGGCAAAAGAAGTCTATACTATTGAACGAATTGTTGAACTTTTGGAAAGGGCAAAAAGTATATTATCAAAATTTTCATACAAAAACATTCATTTTATTCATAAAAATGGGTATAATGGTTTACCTGCATATGCTCCTTTTGATAGAATACTTTTAACTGCTGCTCCAAGAAAGATTCCAGATGTATTGCTTGAGCAATTAAGCGAAGAAGGTATACTCGTTGGACCTGAAGGTGACTATATCCAGACGCTTGTAAAAATAACGCGTAAATCTGACAAATTTTTAAGGGAAGAAATAACTTCTGTTAGATTTGTGCCATTAATTTCTGAAGAATAGCAACCTTACAAAACAAAGCTGCTATTCTTCAACAAAAAGTACCCTGTATTATTTCTTATAAATCGAAATCGGAGAAGCTTGATTTGTTGGCATGACTGTAACTTCTGCTATTTGAACATGCGGTTTTGTGTCCGCCACAAAGTAAATAATTTCTGCTATATCATTACCACTTAAAGCTTCAATCCCCTGGTAAACTTTTTCAGCTCTTTTTATGTCGTTGTGAAATCTTACAATACTAAAGTTAGTTTCAACAAGCCCTGGTTGAATATTTGTTACTTTTATAGGAGTATCAACAAGTTCGATACGAAGTCCATCTGAGATGAATTTTACAGCTGCTTTTGTAGCACAATAAACTACTCCATTTTCATAAACCTGAGTTCCAGCTATTGAACCAATGTTAATAATGTGACCCTTATTTCTGGCTCTCATCTTTTGAACAACAAATCTCGACATATAAAGTAGTCCTTTGATGTTAGTATCTATCATGGTATCCCAGTCTGTCCTATCACCTTCCCATATTTTTTCCAGGCCAAGAGCAAGACCAGCATTATTGATAAGAATATCAACATCATTCCAGAAATCTGGTAACTGACTGAATAATTTGTCTATAGCTTGATAATCTCTAACATCAAGTGAATATACATCAACCCTTATACCAAAGTCTTTTTCCCATTTCGCAGCTTCTTTTTTTAACTTTTCTATATTTCTCGAAAGCAGCAAAAGATTGTTTCCTTTTTCTGCAAATAAGCTGGCACATGAAAACCCTATCCCACTTGAGGCTCCAGTGATGATGATTTTTTCATTTTTCATACTAACCTCCAAAATAATATTCTTAAAAAACTATAAATAACTTATAATATTTGAAAAAAATTGCATAATCACATTAAACAAGAAAGCAGGAGAATAGAATAAAGCTTATATTATGAACAAAAAACAAAAAAGAGTATTGCATTCATATCCTATTTTTTTGTATTTTATCAGATCCATGTTGAAATAAACGAAGTTTCAGTACATTTATAGCTGCTTCAAGAACTATAGATTTCGACATTTTTGACTTTCCTTCCTTTCTATCAAGAAACAATATTGGATACTCAACATATTTGAATCCATTGCAGATGGCTCGATATTTCATTTCTATTTGAAAGGAATAACCTGATGAAAATATTGAGTTTAAATCTATACTTTCAAGAACTTCTCTTTTCCATAAGTTATAACCACCGGTAAAATCCTTAACATTTTTTCCGAGCACAATTCTCGCATATAATTAGCCACCTTTTGATATTACTTTTCGAATTATACCCCAACCTTCGACACCACCATTACTTATGTATCTTGAGGCTATAATAAAATCATAACTTGAAAGCAACTTTAACATTTCTGGCAAATAAACTGGATTATGAGAAAAATCTGCATCCATCTGGCAGAAGTAGCTATAATCCCTGTCTAGACCCCAGTTAAATCCTGCAACATAAGCTTTCCCAAGCCCTTCCTTTTTTTTTCGTTTTATTAGAAATAGATATGAAAATTTTTCCATCATATTTTCAACAATTTCTGATGTTCCATCAGGTGAATTATCATCTACAACAAGAATCGATAAAGGATGATCTTTACAATTTCTAAAAACACTGGTTATTATTCCTTCAATATTCTCTTTCTCATTATAAGTAGGTATTATTACAAGTATTTTTTCCATTTTTTATCCTTGATTATATACTACAGTCAAAAGTCTAAAGTCTATTTTTTCCTTATTTGTCATTACTTAATTTCGGAGAACCTACTTGAATAAACTATGATATATTGCTACCTATTATTTTACTAAAAACATTCTTAACTCACTTTTAAATTATAGTTTATTTATATAGCTTTATATCCTAAAATACGAAAGAAAGATTTAATCCTATTCCTCGAGGTATTTGAAGCTCAAGAGGCTTTCGATAACCAACCCAGAAAACATCTTCACATATTTCAAATGCCATATCAAGAAAATTATATAAAACAAGTGAAACATTCCACTCCATATTAAAAAGTTCAAAACTACCAGAGAGACTAAAGTTAAACTCCCATATGCAGTCTTCTCTTCTACCAAATTCCCCGGTAAAAGGATTATCACCTGGAACATTATGATTATATATTATTACATATTCACCTGGAATCTCCTGAGTTAGTAAAGCTGAAAATGGCTGTCCATCTCTATATTTTATAGTCAATCCTATCCATAGATCAGAAAATAATCTTTGTGCAAAGTAAAGTTTAAAAACATATGATCTATCGGAAATCATACGACCAAAACCAGTTAAAAAAAGATTGGGATCTGCCAAATTTTCACTTATGGTTCCTATCTCATCCTCAACTATTCCATTCCCTATAGCTGTAATTCCAACGACCATATAAGCCCAAAAGCTCATCTGGAAAATTGTATCTTTACTGCTTTTACCAACTGTAAACACAACACCAGCATAAAATGGATTTCTAAAAAATTCAGGTATATTTGAATATATATCGGAAGATACAAGATTGTTGGAAATGTAATATTCTAAAGCTTCTTCATAATTTGTCAGCACATAACCAATATCAGGATCAGAAATATAATAAACATCTTCACCAGAGCTATTTATCGTGCTGGTGTAACTATTAGCATTTTTTGCTCTAATCCAGAAAAGATTTTGGAAGGTTCGCAACTGGCTGTCTATCTGAAAATAAAATCCACCAGACGATTTGTACTGAAAATTAAATCTTAAATAAAAGTAGTATGGTTGCTTCAAAGAGTCAACTATATCATCACATTGACCAGATGTATTGAATAGCAGTTCATTCGCTTCGTTATAATATGATCCATAAAGAAATGTAGAGCTCAATATTTTTGCCACTGAGGAATCAATCCGTACAGAGTTTTTGCCAAAATCCAGATCCATAGAAATATATTTTGAAGGAGAAAAATTAAGTTTGGAACTAAAATCAAAAGAAAAAAATATCAAATTTTTTTCTATTTCTTCAAACAAAATAAGAGAAGAAAATAGTAATAAACCTTCAAGTTTGTAGCTAAAAAGCCCTTTTTCAACTGAATAGGTTAAACCAAAATCACCATTTGAAATCAACCAGGAGCAGTCAGATGATTTAAAAATAATTTTACCTAT
>JAAYUW010000109.1 GCA_012517545.1 Exilispira sp. | reverse complement strand
TAGATGAAGAAATTAAAAATAAGATTATTTTTTTTAATTCTAAATTTGATGAAATAGAAAAATCTTTTGATAGTAAGGTAGATACAATTTATGATGAAATCAACGATAAAATAAGCAAGCAAAAAGAGTTTGTTCTATCAAAGATTCCAGACCTTTATCAGTCTATTGAAGAGATAAACTCAAAGTACAATGAGCTATCAGGGTCTCTTAATTCATTTAGTAAATTAATTAATGAAAAGATTGCAAACTCACAAAATGAATCTGATCAGATAATAAAAAAATACTTTGAAGATATTGAAAATGATCTGGAAAACTTTAAAGCCAATGTTTCAAAATATGACGCAACACTGAAAACTCTTGAACAAAAATATGATGAAAATTACTCTATTAACCTTTCAAAGTTCAATAACTTATTTGAAAATTATAATAAGAGTGCTACTGAAAAATTACAATCTTTTATCAATTCTTTTAATAACAGAATTAAAGAAACAGAAGCCAATTTATTGAATAATATCAATGAGTTTACCGTGAAAATAGATAGTTTGATTGGACAGAAATTGGGTGAAGATGATAAAAAACTGGATTCGATAATCAACAATCTTTTTATGAAATCCCAGGAAAAAGAAAAAGAGATGGAAGATTCCATAGTAAAAATTTCATCTTCTGTCAATGAAATTGAAAAACAGAGTAATGAAATAAAAAGTGATATCTCTGTTATATTTGAGACGTACCAGCAAAAGATAGCAGCAAAAGAAGACGATACGATGAAAAAGCTTTCAAATATGTCAGAAGAAATAGAATCTATAAAGATGAAAACCTCATCTTTTGCATCAGAAATAGAAAAAAAGTTAGAAGAAACAGGTAATTCTACTATTAGCACTCTTGAAGAAAAGATACGTGATGTTGTAGCAAATATTGAAAAGGAATATAGAACCCAGGCGATTGAGAATTACAATCAATTAAAACAATCATATGGAGAACTTTTAGATAAGAAAAATGAGATGGAAAAGATGATTGAAGATTTGAGTTCGCAGATAGATTCAAAAGTCTCAAAAATTATACACGAAAAAGAAATGGATATTATAGAAATTATCTCAAAAACAAAAGATAATCTTAAATCTTCTATCGAAAGCGTATTGTCTACTAAAGATATTCTTCTTGATCAGTTTAAAACAGATCTCAGTTCTTTAAAAAATAATGCTAAAAATTTCGAAAATGCTCTTGAAGGAGAATTACAGGAGAGAATTTCAATCTTTAGTGAACATATTGAAGAACTGGAAAAGGAAGTCGAAAAACTTGAGCGTAAAAATGTTTTCATGAATGAAATATCAAAAAATATAACTCAGATAGATGAACTTCTTTTAAAGTATCAAAATCAGATTGATGTACTTCAGTCAAAACAAGTTGAAACAGCAGAATTTATAAAGAGTTTTGATGGTATAGATCAGGATTTACAGGAATATTCAAAGAAAATATTTGAGCTCCGAAATGAAAGGAAAACTCTTGCGAGGCTTGAAGAAACTTTTGATAGATTAGTTGTTCTATCTGCAAAAGCGGATAATCAGTTTGCAAAAGTACAGAATGATATGGCAGGAATAGATAATTTCAAAGAGAAAATAGGTGAACTTGAAATCGTTTTTAGGAAGGTTAATGAAAAATTTGGGGTTCTCGAACAATATGATTTAAAGCTCACAGAGATGAATGAGAATATTCAAAAATTGGACAACATAATCAAGATGATGATTGGAGAAGCTAATGAACTTAATGAAAAAGTTGAAAACACAAAAATAGAAAATAAAGAGTTGCATGAAAAATTGCTTGACTTTGAAAAGGACTTTTTAAAAATACAAAGAGAATCTTCAAAATTTGATAATGTATTGGAAAAATTCTCTCAACTTGATAGTTTAATTATAGATATCGAATCAAGAAATAAGCAACTTGAACAAAAACAAATTCAATTTGCCAAAACAGAAGATAGACTTGGAAAATTAATTAAAAATGCCGAAGATTTAATTGAGCAACTTGATTTATTAATTGAAAAAGCAAATGTTGTTGCCAATATAAAAGGGGATTCCAGAAAAGTATCTTCTTCTTATGATGAGAAAACTGATACCATTATAGAACTTTTTAAACAGGGATGGAGTGTAGAAGAAATAGCTCGAGTTACAAATAAAAGCATTGGTGAGGTAAATTTAACAATTCAACTATATGGACAAAAAAAGTAGCTTATCCAACATTTATCGATGTATAAATCTTACTGAATATAATAAGGCTATTACTTTAATAGAAAAAGAGATCAAGTTCTCTGGTCCAAAAGAGGATCTACTGATGCTCCTTGGCGATCTGGAAAGAAAGATCTCAAATGAGATTGGTGCTGCTGAAACCTATCAAAAGGTTATTACTCTTTACCCTAAAAATACACTGGCTGTTTACAAATATATTGAAACCTGCATTGATCTTAAAAGATTTGAAACAGCCAGAAGATTTTTAGAAAATCTTAACACCAATGAGGATGATAGCTGGGAATATTATTACCTTGAAGGTAGACTTTTTTATGCACTTAATGAAAAAAATAAGGCAGCAGCAAGTTTAAAAGAAGCTCTTAAAAGAAATCCAAAAAATACAGATATTTTGATTTTAATCGCCGAAATTTCACAACAAATAGGTCTTGTTGATGATGCCTTAAGATATTATCTTGCTCTTTTAAAGATAGATAATAATAATGCAAAAGCATATGAGAATCTTGGATTATTATATTATAAAAACAATAATAAAAAAAAAGCTTATCAGTTATTTAAAAAAGCAAATTCAATAAAACCAAATAATCCGCAAATCTTAAAAATGATGGGATTAATAGATCTGGAAAATGGTAATTATCGTTCGTCGATAAAATATCTTGAACATGCTGTGAAATTGGATCCAAAGGGAGTTGATAACCTTGTTTTTCTTGGATTTAACTATGAAAAACTTGAAAAATATGACCAGGCAGAAAATACTTATTTGAAAGCAATATCATTGACCAAAGAAAATCCAGAACCATTTATTCATCTGGCAAATCTATATGGTACTCAAAACAGTCACGATAAGGCATTTCAAATACTTTCAGAAGCAGATAAAAAATTCCCGGAAAATGAAAAAATTTTGTTTAATCTTGGGAAAAATGCTATAGACTCTGAAAACTATGAGAAAGCAAATCATTATTTTCAGAAGGTATTGAATCTTAATTCTGAAAGTATTGATGCAATATATGGTCTTGGTCTTGCGAACGAGATGCTTGGAAATTATAATCTGGCTCAGAATTACTATGACTCTATTCTGCAAAAAGATCCAGATAACCTTCTGGCTCTTTTGAGAGAAGGGACTCTTCATATAGCTAAGGGAGAGAGAGTCAAAGCTGCTTATTATTTGCAGAAATTATTGCAACTGGATCCATCAAATGTTAGGGCAAATATCTTACTTGGACAGTTGTATCTTGACGAAAATAAATATTCTGATGGAATTGTACTTTTAGAAAATGCTAAAAAACTTGATCCATCAAATAGAGAACCCTATTTGATTTTAGGTGAATATTTTAAAAAAAATAGCCAGTTGCAGGACGCAGTTGAGCAATATAATGTTTTGCTTGATTTTAAAAAATTTTCTTCAGTTGATTCGATAGAACAATTTAATGAGGCTCTTGCAAATTATGAAGATATTTTAAGTAGCTATTCAAATGAAATAAAGGCGCGAAATATTGCTGTCCTTTCAAAGTTCAAAGAGAGAAATATAAAAGAACAGACTGCAGAATCTCTAAATAAATCGATACAGGACTCTATTGGAAAACTATTTGATAATGTGGATAGTAGTATAGGAACTTCTATTGATGAGATTGAGGATTCGGATTCTGAATATGAACTTATATCCAAAATTTTGACAGGTCAATTTCAAGAAGATACTGGCAGTGATAACAAAGATAAAGATTCAAGTAAAATTCTTGATTACCTTACCGATGGAATATTTAGTCCAGAAGAGATCCAGGAAAAAGCAGAAACAATAATAACACCTAAAAAAAAGGAAGAAAATGGTGAAAATAATGAAGATAAAAAATCATCATCTCTCCTTTCTGAAGATGAAGGCATGAGTGATATTTTGCAGAGATTAACAATAGATAGTTTGAGAGAAAACCTTTCTGCAAGAACAAATGAAAATAAACATTTACCAGATGATGAAGATTTAACTTTGCTTGATAGAAATCCTAGAAGGGATTCCATTCCTTACGATCTTGAGGATGCTTACAAATTAAATGAGTCAGAAAGGAAAAAGGAACAATCATTTCCTGAGTATTCTCAAAATCAACAACCACAACCTGTTGTAAATTACTCAATGCCTGCACCTGCTTCACAACCTCAAGTAATAAGCATTCCCATTCCACAAACAGTGCAGCAACCGTATATGCCTTCAAGTCAGCAACCACAAACTTCACAAGCAAATATGCAAACCCCAACCTCGCAATCTTATGAATCACAATCTTTGCCTGGTGATAATTTCCAGCTTTCGAACAGCAGACCATATACGCCAGCTTTTAGTCAGCAAGAATATGTTCCAGAAGATAATATGTCCCTTTCAAGCACAAAGTCTTATAGACCTTTATCAGAATCTCAGCCATATAAACCTCCAATTGCTGAGAAATCAGGTAATCCTCAGCAAAAGGCTTATGATCATAGAGATTATCCACAAAATTTTCAATATCCCCATGAAATAAATTACCCTGCAAATTCAGAATTAATCGATAAAATGCCTGAGTCAAAAAAACAGGGTGTACCTTTTTATCCAGCAAATACTGCAAGTGAAGCAAGTGGTAAAGAGAGATCTTTAGATGATATTAAAGGATCAGAAAATTATCAAAGTTCTTTTGATAGTGTTCCTTCTTTTCCTGACGAATTATCTGGTAAAGCCAAAAATGATAATACTAATCCACAGAAATTTGAGGCAGAACATGCTAACAATGCAAAAGATATAACTGAAGATGAACTGAATATTCCTGAAGATTTTTCAGAACCAGTTGAAACTTTACCCATAGACGAGTTGTTTAATGAAACCAACCTTGAAACCCCAATTTTGCCTGATGAAAAAATAGCGGGTAATGAAAAAGATAGTAATGACCAGCGTTTTTTACATATAGGTGATGTTTCTTTTGGCCCTCCTAAACCTGAAGTCATAAAGGAACTTTTAAATACAGATCCTAAAAATGAAAAGGAAACAGTAGAGTATTTAAAAAAATCGATAAGTGAAATTGGAAAATATTTTTATACTGAACTTAAGACAATGCCTGAAGATATTCAGGAAAAAGCTACTTTATCCTCAAGGTTTCAAAAATTTATTAATTTCATGAGAAAGGAAGCTAGATGAGATTTTCAACAATTGATGAAGCTTTAGATTGGATATATTCTTTTATAAATCTTGAGCGAGACTTAGATAAAAGGAGGAGATCAGAGTTTTATGGTCTTACTCCAATTAGAAAACTCTGTGAAAATCTTGGGAATCCACAAAATTATTATCCTTCAATCCATATAGCAGGATCTAAAGGTAAAGGAACAGTCTCTTTTTTATTATCGTCGTACTATATTAAATGCAAAAAAAAAGTTGGATTATACACCTCTCCACATATTTTAAAAGTTAATGAAAGAATAATGATAGATAATAAACCTATAGAGGATGATGATTTTTTAATCTATCTTGAACCAATATATGATTATGTCGTTAGTATTAAAGAAAAATCTGAAAAACCTTCGTTTTTCGATATTTTTACGGCACTGGCTTTTTACTATTTTAAGATTAAACAGATAGATATTGCAATAATAGAAACCGGACTTGGTGGAAGACTTGATTCTACTAATATTTTAGATCCATTATGCAGCGTTATAACAAATATTTGTTTAGAACATACCGAGATTTTAGGGAAAACTATTAAAAAGATTGCCTATGAAAAAGGTGGTATCATAAAGGAAGGGAAACCAGTCATTGTTGGAAGAAACAAAAAAATAGCTAGAAAACAAATATCAAAAAAAGCTAAAAATACACACTCAAGACTTTATTATGCTCCAGACTATATCAAAGTAAGAAGCGATAAGGATAGTATTATCAATGATCAAATATATTCTCGATATGAAATCTATTTAAAGAGAAATAGGAAAAGGATTCAGCAATCCTCTCGTCTGATTGGATTATTCCAGAATGAAAATATTGAAACTTTTTATTTATCAGCTCTTGTTTCTGAAAAAAGCCTTGGAGGATTGCTAAAAGAATATCTACTTCTTCATGTCATAAAAGATGCATATTGGCCAGGGAGGTTAAATAGTAAAATTGTTTCGGACAAGTTGTTTTTAATCGATGGAGCCCATACTCCGGAAGCTATCATTAAGTTGGTTAAAACTATAATCAGATTTAGAAAAGAAAATATTATTCAAGGAGATATAGCTGTCATAGTTGGGATGATGAAGGATAAAAATCATATAGGAATGCTGAAAAATCTTTTAAAAATAAGTTCAAGATTCTATTTTGTTGAACTTGATAAGTGGAAAGATTCGAAAGTTGACAATTATATTGATTCTTTTAAGAAACTTTTACACGATCATAGAAAAGAAAAAAGAATCAGATTTGAAGTCATAAAAGGACTTGATTGGAGTACTGATGAAATTATTAAAAAGATAGAAAATGATTATCCAGAAGCAGGGTGTATTTTAATTACTGGTTCACTTTATATCGTTTCAAGGTTTGCAAATTACCTTTAATAAAACTATTCTTTTGAAAATGATTCACATAAATCAATAAAACTCTTTGAAAATTTGAAAAGATGCAATAGCGTGATTGCATTTTTAGGAACCTGGTTTTCGGTTGTTATTTCTATAAGATTATGATCTATAAATCGGTGTATTTGCTGTATTGAAATTTCTTCACTTTCATCAAGGTATTCACTCATCTTTTTGATATTTTCTTCGGTAAATCCCTTTATGCAGTATTTTTTGCATTCGATTCCTTCTGATATGCCATCAAAATGTGTCGAAAGTACTGCGTGAGACCTGGAGTTTGAAAGCTGAAGAGCAAGTGCTCTCACTATTGCCTTTCCTTCTGCTGGATTTGTTCCGGATGCAGGTTCATCTAGCAAAAAGAGATAATGGTTATCTCTACTATCAAAGTAAGGCTTAAGCGACATCAGTTCATACCCAAATGATGATAAGCCTTCGTTGATAAATGATGTAGCTGACTTTGATATATATATTCCATTGAACAAAGGGGTGGATACTTTTTTTGCAGGTACAAGCAAACCTGAGTGGACCAGATAGGAAATCTGAGCGATGGTCTTTAAACTGCAGGTTTTTCCTCCCATATTGGATCCGGTAAGTATCGCAACACCCTGGTTCATTTTAAAATTCAGAGGTGAATAGGTAAGATTCTGTGAATGAAGTATCTTTTCAAGGATCAAATTCCTGGCATCGACAAGCTGAAGTTCATCTTCTGTAATTTCAGGAACTATTCCATTTATATTAATAGCAAATGTGATTTTAGCAAGATATGAGTCTATAATTCCAACAATTTCAAATGATCTTACAATTTTTTGTTTGAACAAAAATATTTTTTTCGTCAAATCCTCACATATTTTTAGTTTTTCAGAAACGATCTCATTTTGAATCAAATTTATTTTATCATAGATCTCAATAAGCTCTTTTGTTGGTTTAGGTTGTACTTTGAAATATTTTGAAGTTTCTTCAACAACTATAATTCGGTCATTTGAAAATTTATCTGGTTCATTCTCATCTTTTAGATATATAGATGGATGTGAGAAAGATGTTTTTAAGCCGGCGTTTTTAAGTGATTTTATTATATCTTCTTCAAGCACTGATTTATTAGTTTCTAAACTTTCAAGTTGTTCTATAAGTTCTTTCATCTTAGTTGAAGAATTTTTATAAATAGCAAAAGTCGGGAAAAAAGGATAATCTGGATCAATTAATTTGAGTAAATCAGCAATAAAATTGATATCTTTCTCTTCAAAAACCGGTATCTTCTTAAGTGGAAAATCATCAATTATTTTCAATAAAATAATAAGATATTGCTTAATATCAAAGATATCTGTTTCGGTCAAAGTATAGGATGCGTGCTGGAAGATATTTCTAAGATCTTTAACATTGGAGATTAAATGCTTTAAATTGCTTAATTTTTCCTTTCTACATGGATCTAAAAAATAAGAGATTCCTGAATTCTGTAAATTGTAATCTTCTTTTAATCTTGTTTCATCACCTTTTTTATAGAATTTTTCGACCTGAAAAAAGGTTTGTTTGCCAAGATGACTTGAGAATTCGAGCATTTGTTGAATTTCATCAATATTAGCTTCATCTTTATTTACAAGAAAATCTTCGTAAATATTCTTTTTCATATTGCCCTCAATAAATATAGAGTAAATTTAGTACAAAAAAAACTTTAGTTGATTTTTTTTCACAAGCATATTATATATTAAATATAAAATAATGTTAAATATAATTCTTGAGGGGGTGCCCTATGTCTGGAAGTAATGCACTTATACCCTCTCTTTTCTCATTAATTGTTGGTATAGTTGTTGGTTATATTTTACGGTATTTTTATGGCAGATTTAAACTCCAAAGCATAGAAACAAAAGCTATTAAGATTAAAGAAGACTCTGAAAAGCAAGCTCAGGCTATTTTAGCAAAGGCTGAAGAGGATGCCAAAGCTAAAGTTTTAGAAGCCAGGGAGGCTATTTTCCAGGAAAAGAATGAACTGGAAAAGACTATTCGAGAAAGGAAAAATGAAATATCTTCTATTGAAAAAAGGCTGGCCAGTCGAGAAGAAAGTATTGACCGCTGGTCTAAAACCGTTGAAGAAAAGGATCGAGTCCTTTTAGAGAAAGAAAGATATTTAAAACTTAGAGAAGAAAAAGTCATAGAACGTGAAAGTCGAATAGACAAAGAGTTGGAGAGGATCGCTTCCTTAACCAAAGAAGAAGCAAGAAAAAAGCTTGAGGAAAAGGTTAAAGCTGATGTTGATGAAAGGATTTCTGCTTATTTTAATGATAAGGTAAGCAGTTTAGAAGAAAAGATTAAAGAACTTGAAATTGAATCAGATAAAAAATCTCGAGAGATTCTTGTTTCTGCTATGCAGCGAATAGCTTCCGATGTTTCAAAAGATGTAAATATCACCAACATAACTTTACCTGATGATGAGATGAAGGGAAGGATAATTGGTAGAGAAGGTAGAAATATCAGAACTTTAGAAAACTTACTGGGAGTTGACATCATAATAGATGATACTCCTGAGATAGTTACAGTTTCCGGGTTTGACCCAATAAGAAGGGTCATCGCTCAAATTACCCTTGAAAATCTTATTAAGGATGGAAGGATACATCCTGCCAGAATTGAAGAAGTTTACGAAAAAGCCAAATCTGAGGTTGAGCAAAAAATAGTTGAAGAAGGAACCAAGACTTTTTATGAACTTGGTATGCCTATGAATAGAATATCAACCGAACTTATAAAAGCTGTTGGAAGTTTATATTTTAGACCATCCTATGGTCAAAATATACTTTTACATTCAAAAGAAGTGGCAAGATTATCTTCAATTATTGCTGGTGAGATAGGAGCAAATGTTGAAGTTGCGAAGAGAGCCGGTCTTTTTCATGACATTGGTAAGGCTGTCGAAAGTGATGTTGGAAATAAACATATTGAAGAGGGGATAAAACTTCTAAAAAAGGTTGGAGAGACAAGTGATGTTATTACGGCAGTTGCATGGCATCACGAAGCATCAGGTTTTCCCTCCAGTATCCTTGATGAAAAAGAATATTCTGAGACAGTTGAGGCTGTCATTGTAAGAGTAGCAGATAAAATCTCTGGAGCCAGACCGGGAGT
>JAAYUW010000108.1 GCA_012517545.1 Exilispira sp. | reverse complement strand
TCAGTAACAGATCTTTTAAAACCTACAATAGATTACCTTATAAAAAAAGGTAAGAAGGTTGGTGTTTTAAATGTTCATTTATATAGACCTTTTAGCGAAAAGTACTTTTTCAGGGTTTTTCCAAAAACAGTAAAGAGGATAGCCGTTCTCGATAGAACAAAAGAACCTGGCAATCTAGGTGAACCTTTATATACAGATGTCAGGAGTCTTTTTTATGGTAAAAAGGATACTCCACTTATTATTGGTGGTAGATATGGTCTTTCTTCTAAAGACACAAAACCTGAAGATCTTATCGCAGTATATGAAAATCTTGAGAGAAATGAACCAAAAGATCATTTCACGATCTCTATTACTGATGATGTTACCTTCCACTCTCTCCCTCCATCTGCACCCGTTGATGTTACCCCAGAGGGAACTTATGAGGCAGTATTTTATGGTATAGGTTCAGATGGAACAGTTGGAGCAAATAAGAACTCAATTAAAATAATAGGTGATACGACAGATCTTTATTCTCAGGCTTACTTTGCCTATGATTCCAAGAAATCAGGTGGTGTTACAATATCTCACTTAAGGTTTGGTAAGAACCCGATACATCTTCCAAGTTATGTTTCAAATCCAGATTTTGTTGCATGTCATGTCCCATCTTATCTCGATAAGTATGATATGTTAAAGGGGATAAAGAAAAATGGCACTTTTCTTTTAAATAGCATATGGGATAAAAATGAAGTACTTAATCATATTCCATCATCTATGAAGAGGATAATGGCTCAGCAACAGGTTAAATTTTATATTATCGATGCAACTGAAATAGCAAAACAGGTTGGTCTTCCAGGGAGAACAAACTCTATAATGCAGTCGGCTTTCTTTAAGGTTACAAATATTATACCTTATGAAAAAGCTGTTGAAAATATGAAACAAGCTGTTGAAAAAACTTACGGTAAAAAAGGTGAAGACATAGTTAAGAAAAATTATAACGCTATAGATAAGGGAAGTGAAGTTATCGAGATCCCGGTAAATCCAGAGTGGAAAAATTTGCCAGATGAAAAGAGAGAAGGAGAAAAGTATCCAGAATTTATTGAAAAAGTCATGATCCCTATAAATAGTCTCAAAGGAGATGATCTGCCTGTTTCAGCTTTTGCCTCAAGAGAAGATGGTACATTCCCTGCTGGAACTACTCAATATGAAAAAAGAGGGATAGCTGTTGATGTTCCAGAGTGGAATCCAGAGTTCTGTATCCAGTGTAACCTTTGCTCATTTGTTTGTCCTCACGCAGCCATCAGGCCATTCTTATTAGATGAAAAAGAGGTTGCAGGTATTCCAGCTAGCACAAAACTCTTAAAAGCCATTGGAAAAGGTGTCGAAAACTATCAATATAAGATTCAAGTTTCGGTTCTTGACTGTACTGGTTGTGGAAACTGCGCCGATATTTGCTCAGGTAAAAAAGGTGTTAAGGCTTTGAATATGAAGCCACTCGAGTCACAACAGGAAGAGGTTGAAAGGTGGAAGTGGTTTGATAAAAATGTTAAATACAAAAAAATTG
>JAAYUW010000107.1 GCA_012517545.1 Exilispira sp. | reverse complement strand
GGTGACTCATACTAGCATTGTCTTTATCCGCTCTATTATGCTTGCAGTTGTTGCCCGAAGAAACGCCGATCCCCGGACCTTTGGAGAACTCTTTTATGCCTGCTATGATGAGATTCAGGATATCACGCTCATGGAAGCTCTGGCCTTACTCCTTGAACTTCTTAAATCCACTATGAAAAATTTTTTAGTTCTTTCAGAAGACAAAGTCAAAGAGCTACTCATCTATTTTGTAAATAGTCTCCCAGCATGGTTGAGAGGAAAAGTGCTATTATTGAACTGCGAAAGTTGAGTTAAAATAAATAAATATATTATTTCTGGTTTAGTATATGTTTCAATGGTTAAGCAAGCTTTAAAAACGAAGTAGCGTTAATTAAAGAAGATTTCATGTTTTCTTGATAATAGAAAGTGTTTTAAAGGAGAAAAACAAATGATTTCGGTTATGCTTGTTGTATATAATGGGGAAAGATATATTAGAACAGCTATTGAGTCGGTAATAAGTCAAACGCATAAAGATTTTGAGCTGTTAATTGTAGATGATGGCTCAATTGATAATACCCTTTCAATTATAAAAGAATATGCAGAGAAAGATATGAGAATAAAGTTTGAGGCGCATAAAAATAACCGAGGTGTAGCGGCTGCTCGGAATACCGCCTTAGAAATGGCAAAAGGTGAGTGGTTGACATTTATTGATGCTGATGATGCCTATCATCCACAAAGGCTTGAAAGTTTATTAGAGATAGCTTTAAAACAAGAAGGGTTTTTTTTGGCGGATGACTATATATTGTGTTTTGATTCAAAGCAGGGACTTATACCATGGAAGGATCGTAAATTTTCAGGAATAAAAATTAATTTTATAAATGATATAAAGATAATAGATTTCACGACTTACCTAAAGATTAATACCCCTTCAATTAAACCATTTATTCCGCTTGGAGTTATAAGTAAAAACTCGATTAGGTATAACGAGAATTGTTCTTATGGCGAGGATCTCGAATTTATAATTCAAATTTTTAAAAAAGGTTTGAAGCTTAAGTTGATTGTTCATCCTTATTATTATTATCGCTTGACTCCAGGGTCGTTAACAACAAAAATAGAAAACTTTGATCATTTAATTGAGGTGTATAAAAGAACATTAGAAAGCTATTGTTTGTCTACGGAAGAAAAAAAAATACTGCATAAGCTCACCAAGCAAGTTAAAAGGGCAAAGGAGTATTCTCTTTTTACTTCAGCTTTGAAATCAAAAAGGTTTTTAGAATCAATTAAAATTGCAAAATATAAGCCTATTTTGGTGTTCATTTTTATTAAAAATTTACCAAAATCCTTCTATTACAGGATAAGTGCAATGTTGAAGGGTGGGATAATAAAAACTTGAAATTTATTATAATTTGATTGGGTAAACTCAAGTTTGCTTAATATGCTTCGGGAGTGTTATAGATTTTTAAGTATATAGAAGCAATGATTCTTTTTCAAAAGAAATAAAATTGCATCCGGAAAAACCTAATAAATTATTTTTCTTATCCAGGTCCTTTTAATTTAAAAAGAAATAAAAGCATGTCAAGATAGAGTAGAAATTCGTAAATTAAAACCTCCTTTTCTTTTATTTTAAATATTATGATAAAAAGGCAAAATTGGTTTATTCGGCAAATAAAACCAATATCAAATTATCTAAATTATATGTAACAAGAAAATACATTTTTCACTAAATTCTATTAATTTTATTATTATCCTGGCTTATAATGCTTTTTGATTGAGTATAAAAAGAATATTTAATCTGTCTTATTATTATCCACTCACTCTTACACAATTTTTTATTTTTATAATTGAACCATGGAAAAGTGTAAATCCTTATTCAATAAGAAATTCGCTTTCTTAAATAATATTTACGAGGATTTTGATAAAATATCTATAGTGGTATTTCTTTCGACTTTATGGTTGGAATTAATGAAGTTTTGATTTACAAATTTGTTGAGATAAATGTATGGGAAGAGATGGTATAAAAGTATCCGAATGTTTTTAAGTGTTTTCACTATATAAAAAAATAATCTATTAAAAAAATTTTTTAACAGACAATTTTTTATTTTTCCTTGATTTTTGTAATAATAAATGGCACACATTATGGGTCGGAAACTATGGGTAATATTAATATATATGAAAAGAAAATAAAAATGTTTTTATTTACAAATAACTATCCGTTTGATAAAGGAGAGGAGTTCTTAGAAAACGAAATACCTATTTTATCAAAAAAATTTGATATAACGATTGTTCCTACATCAAAAGGTAAAACTAATATTATTAGGGAATTACCTTTAAGTGTGGTTCTTGATAGTTCATTTTGTGATTTGTTTTTAAAGGTATCAATGAAATTATGTAGAGTATTATGGATATTTCCAGAGTTCTTTTTATTTGTGAAGGAATTAATAAAAGCACCAAAAAAATTATTAAGTATAAAAAGAATTGCCTCTTGGCTTAGTCTTGCCTCTTTACAAGTTTATTGGTTTAAAAAAAATTATCAAGATTTAATCAAGGATAGCCAAGTTTCAATAATATTATATT
>JAAYUW010000106.1 GCA_012517545.1 Exilispira sp. | reverse complement strand
TCAAGATCAATATGCCAAAGATTTATTGAAATTTTTAGAAAGTTTAGTTCCAGGTGTCAGAGAAAACCTTTTAAAATCTGCTTTATTTATATCCAGCGAATGTTAAATAATTTGAAAGTTATTCTCCTAAAACCGTGTCGATTTCACTTAACATTACTAAAAGTTTGTATCCTTTTTCAGTAAGCATATAATCTCCCCTCTCATGGCGCTGGAGAATCATATCATTATCAAGCAGTTTTTGAAGATGGAAAAGTAAATTACCTCCCCTGAGTCCAGTAAGTTCAGAGAGTGATGAAAACGTTTTTGTTTCATTTGACATTGATTTTAAAATTTGAAGCCTCTGCTTATTAGATAATGGTTCAAGAACATCTTTAACTAGGGACTCTTCGCAAATTGAAGATATACACTGTTTTTTATCATTGTTGGAACTGTAAATGCGAAGTGAACGCATCAGATTTACCTGTTTTTCAAAAAGATCATCTACTTCTAAAAAACATGTATCACATTTTGCGTAAGATGCTCCTTCTCTCATCTTACTTAATTTAGCTTCATTTTGAGTTATAGCATCTTCATGTACATTGTCATCTGCAATAAGGCCGGTATTATCATGTAATAATTCTGTAAATATTTGTTTACATTTATCCCTCATGTCACACTTATTTATCATGCCCTTTTCAAGACTTTTTTCAATATCATGGGTCACATATCCCATAATCGCGTTTAAAACGTCTTTTTTAGAGTTAGCAAGTACTAGATCAAGATACTGCTGATTAGTGTTTTCCATGAGATTTTTAATATCTTTATGCATGGTCGCCAGCTTTGCCTTTATCTCGGTCATTTCCCTGTTATAAAGTTCAGCCTCATTTAACATTGAAATAAATTATATGGCTCACCATAATAAAGGTTTCTATCAAGACTCCCAAAGTTAGTTTAATGCATCAAAATGTAGTTAGTATATTCCCCTGACGGTTAAGTATATACTGATAATACAGCAATATAAAAACTAATGAAGAAAAATAAAAGGTGATTAAATGGTAATGACAGAAGAAATGATGGACGCTATTGAAAAAGACAATGTAGTTTTCTTTGCAACTTCAACTGCAGATGGAAACCCTAATGTTGTCCCAATTGGATTTGCAAGGCCAATCGACAATAAAACAATAATGATCGTGGACAATTACATGAATAAAACTCACAAAAACCTTGAAAATAACCCAAAAGCAAGTTTAGTATTAAGAGACGCTTCAGCATGCCCTTACCAGTTTAAGGGAACTGCCGAAATAATTGAAGAAGGTAAATACTTCGATGAAGCGGTTGACTGGGCAAAAAGTGTTATGAGCAAACTTGCACCAAAAGCAGCAATCCTGTTAAAGGTAGAAGAGATTTATTCCGTCCAACCAGGCCCAGAAGCTGGTAAAAAAGTAGATTAAGAACAAAACGTTCTTAATTTTATTTTACGGCCCATTAAATAAACTACTTGAAACTGAACAATGAAACCTGTTTTTCTTTACTTCCACCAGTATCTTCTTTCTTTTTAGGTTCTTCATCAGAAGATGCTTTTTTAGATCTTTTAGTTGGTTTTTTAGTCCTTTTTGGATCAGTGCTTGAAGTGGCTTTTTTAACCTTTTTCTGTGTTTTTAAAGTTTCATTATTCACGTTAGTTTCTTCAGATTTAGCTTCTTTGGAAACACTTTTTGAAGTTTTAGTGCTCTTCTTTTTAGTTTTAGGTTTTTTAGGTGTCTTTACCTTTCTTGACCTGAAAACTTTTACTTCATCGTCTTCAAGCCCAAAATATGTCATCATGTTGTAAGCTATATCATCATCCTGGAACATGATTTCAAAATAGGGAAACTGTG
>JAAYUW010000105.1 GCA_012517545.1 Exilispira sp. | reverse complement strand
ATTAGCCGACCGATATCATGTCGGTGAAGACGTGGATGCCACCATCAACGGTCAGAAAGTCACAGCTAAAGTCGTTTCGGTACAAGACAAAACCATCACAGCATAGTGTGGCGATGCTTCGACAGATTGGTATTGTTCCAGATATAATTATGACCAGAATTTCGGGGAGTCTTACAAAAGATATGAGAAGAAAGATTGCACTTTTCTGCTCAATACAGGAAGAAGATCTATTTGAGGCTCCAGATGTTGATTCTGTCTATAGATTGCCAATAATATATACAAAGCAAAAGTTAGGTGAAAAAATATGTGATAAACTTGATCTAAAGGTTGAAGAAGTTGATCTTGATAAGTGGATCAAAGTTGACAGTATTCTATCGAAAAAAAAGGAAAAGGTAACAATTGCAGTTGTTGGAAAATATATAAAACTTAACGATGCGTATAAATCAGTTTATGAAGCCTTAAAGCATGCTGCAATATTTAATCAGGTTGATTTAAATATTATCAAGGTGGATTCCGAAGAAGTGGAAGGAGATTCTTCGATAATAGATAGTATAACAACTCAAGCAGATGGTATTTTAGTTCCTGGTGGATTTGGGAATAGAGGAATAGAAGGGAAAATATCGATTATTAAAAAAGCCAGGGAATGCAAGATACCTTATTTTGGGATATGTCTTGGTATGCAATGTATGACAATAGAATTTGCCAGAAATGTCCTGGGAATTAAGGATGCTAACTCTTCGGAGTTTTCCGAAACTTTGCATCCCGTTATACATATCATGGAAGACCAGAAATCTATCGATAAGAAAGGTGGGACGATGAGGCTTGGTGCTTATCAGTGTGAGATCAAAAAAGATACCCTTGCCTTTAAGATTTACAAAGAAACCAGTGTCAGTGAAAGACATAGGCATAGATATGAGTTCAATAATGAATATGAAAAGCTGTTTTGTGAAAATGGATTTATAATATCTGGCAAAAATAAAGAAAAAAATCTGACTGAGATTGTTGAATGGGCAGATCACCCCTTCGGAATAGGAGTTCAGTTTCATCCTGAGTTCAAATCCAAGCCTTTTGAGCCGCATCCTATATTTTGTAATTTTATTAAAAAAGCTTTGGAATATAAAAATAAAAGAGCTAAAAGCAGTGACTGAAAGCGATTTTAAGGGAATTTTTAACAGGAACTGTGAGTTTTTTGATTTTTCCGAAAATTTTAAAGGCAAACTTTACAATAATATCTTTCCTCTTTTAAAAATTGCGTTTGATGGCAATCCAGTTATTGCATTTGAGAACTTTTATCTGTATTCAAGATACAATCCACTTTCAAGGATAGACTTTTCTGACATCGAGAAAAAAGAGGTTATTTTTGTTATTGAAAACTGTTCAGCTCTTTCCCTTTATGCTCTTGCAAATAACTATAATCAAATTTTTCGAGGTTTAAAGGAAAAGATTGTTATCTTTACATCCTTTTTTACCTTTTTTTTCAGTCTTTTTTTGATAGATTGGAGTGTCCTGAGCTTTAATAACACAAAACTTTTAATGTTTGATTCAAATTACGACTCTTTTACCGAAGACTTCAAAAAAAATCTTGAAAAAATTCAAATTACTTCAAGTAAAAATGGACTTGAAATATCAATATCAACCGATTTAAATCTTTTTATACAGGCTGTTTCTCAAAGTTTTGAAGAGATTTTGATAAATTATGGGATGCAGAAGATTAAGCTTCATATAGAAACATCCCCTTCGCAGTATAAAACCAAAAACTTTTTTAGTGTAAGAATAGCATCAAATAAGTTTGAATTTTTTCAAAGTGATCATCTGCTTTTTCTTGTTGAAAGCATAAAAGCTATAACGGAACGACAATTAAAGTCAGATCTTACCGAACAATACTTTGAGAGACTCTGGCAGAGTAATATAAAAAGAAATGTTAATCTTGTAAATGAAAGAGCCTGGATGGTCGAGAATTTCAATGCATTTGCTCACATTTTGATGGAAAAAGATCTAATTTTGTGGGGTGCATCTAAAAGTGTACTCGATTTTATGGAAAAACTTGATGATAAGATGCGAAAAAATATTTCACATAATTATCTTTCAATTTCCATACCTTCAACTGTCAATCTTTTACGTAGTTACGGCGTAGATCCTTCTTTTCAGATTTTTTTCGATGCAGGTTTTTTTGGGTATTATCAGATAGAAGATTTCGATTTGCCTTTGATAACATCATTCATAGTTCATCCTGCTATTTTAAGAAGTTTAAGACAGAATCCGATATTTGTAAGTCTTGATACAGAGCAGGAGAGAACTATTCTTACAAAATTTTTTCTTCCAGTTTTTCCGTTTTATGGAGCGACTCTGACAACATTTTATAAGGGATTAATATCAAAAAATGCTTCACAAATTTATAAAAATACTATATTTCTTATAGGCTCAGGCTTCAATAGTGATGAAAAGCCAACTCATCACAGGTTTTATCCTCTATATAGATATGTTATGAATAAATCAGATTACTTTAAAACCTTACAAAATTACGAGACAAAGTTATATATCGAGAATAGAAATAAATTTCCAATATACAAAAAAAGCCTGAAATCTTTGCCTGTAAAAGATGAAGTAGATCTATATTATAGAATCTCGCAGGGATGAAGCAATCAGAGCAGACACTTTGAAGTGAAATGTTGAATTTTAGTTCAAGAGCTTTAAATATTCATTTGCCTGAAGATTTCCAAGCTTTGAAGCCTTTGTGAAATATTCTTTCGCCTTTTCATAATCCATAAGTTTATAGTAACAAAACCCTGTATAAAAGTAAAGTTCATTGTCTGTCGGGTAGAACTCGATCCCTTTTTTAAAGTAGATTATTGCCTGTTCATAAGATTTCTGATTTATAAAGAGAGTTCCAATTTTCTTATATAGGAACCCGACCATTTTAGGTTCAATATTAGTTTTTTTAATGTTTATTTCGAGGGAAATTTTGTAGAAGGTAAGTGCATTATCAATTTCTTTATTTTTTTCATAGATCAGTGCAAGATAATAAGCTGAATTTTCAATATTGAAGCTTTCTTTAAAGCAGATCCAGAATTTCACAAATGCACCTTCAAAATCTGACTTATAGAAGAGTTTATATCCTTCAGCATAAATAAGGTTAAGCTCGCTTTGTGTATATGTTTTGTTGAGTTCCGGTAAATCAGGGACCTTAATACTGGAAAGGTAGTTATTTGCGTAGTTGTTTGAATTGTTGTTTTGAGTATTGTCCTGGTTGTTGCTTTGATTATTGCTTTGATTATTGCTTTTTGTTGCATTTGCCGAAGTTACAGGGTTTGAGCTTCCATTAGAATTGCTATTGGAGCCATTTTTGTTGCCACCTTGAGTCTGATTTGCTCCTGTATTTGAATTTGTTCCTGTTCCTGAACTTGAATTTGAATCTGCACCTGTATTCGTGCCTGTATTTACTCCGGATGATTGTCCCGAAGCGTTACTCTGTGTTTGAGTATTTGTATCGTTTGTATCATCATTCTCTATCGTTTCATCTTGTTCTTTTTCATTCTCTTTATTTAACTGAGGATCACCCTCGTTTTCAGTTTGTTGATCGGCAGAGGTTTTTTCTTCTTTTATAGCGATATTACTATTATCAGGGGTTCCGTGAGGTCCGGTAAAAGAATCGTTTAATTTTGTTTTTTCTATATTCAAAAGTGAATTTTTATAATATGGAAAATTATAGGAAAATAGATAAATAAGTTGTTCGTCGCTAAGATAAATCTTTAAGATATTAAAAATCTTGAGTTGTTGATCGGAATTTAAAGATGAGATTTTTATAGCAAGGTTATCTCGTAAATTATCATCAACCTTTATCTGCTTTATAAAAATTTCAATTCTTTTTTTAATAATCTCATTTTCCTTTGAGGAAAGAGAGCCACTGGTGTATTTTAAAAGATCTTCGATAAAATCATCTATAGAATATGCATAAAGCTGTAATGTTGATAGAAGTAAAAGAATCATGGAAATAACAAGCATTTTCTTTTTCATCTTCTTTGTTCCCATACTATATGTATCGAAATATTGTAAAATTCTTTATTTAAGTTTTATAAATTATGCCGAAAAAAATTAAAAAATGTATAAAATCTTATCTGTTTTATTTTTAAAATAATATCTGATTATCCGTTAACTTGAGTTTTTTATTGTTTTATAAATTCCTGTTCTCGAACTTTTGACTGTTGTACTTTGGAATGTATTCTGGATTGTTATTAAAAATCTTAAACGAGGCAAAAAATGCTGGATTTTGGAATAAATAATTTTTCACATAAAACCTTTGAACTTTTGAAGAAAGGAATAGAGGCTCAAAATTTTAGATATTCAACTATAGCAAACAATATTGCTAACTCAGAAACACCCGGATTCAAGAGATCTTCGGTGACTTTTGAGGCGCAGCTTAAAAGAGCGCTTGCCTCGGAAAATAGTGATGAAAAACTTGATGCTCGCATTACAAATGAAAAGCATATACCATTTGAGATTCCGATTCCATGGGATTCTGTCACTCCTAAAAGAGTTCTGGATTATGCAAGCTCAATAAGAAATGATGGCAATAATGTTGACATAGATAGAGAAAATACAGATCTATCTAAAACTACTCTCGTATATTCAGCAATGCTTGATCTATTAAAACAGGATTACAACCTTGTTAACCTTGTGTTAAGATAAAATTCATTTTTCATTCAAAGTTAATACCTATTTTCAATTTTCTTTATCTCTATTTTTTCTTTTTTCGTGACTTTTGACTGTAGTGTCGTCAAGTTTATTCCCGGACTTTCGACTGTATTGATAAAAGTCTTTTTTCCGGACTTTGGACTTTCGACTATTGCATCGATTACGACTAAAAATTTTGAATGAGGCAAAAAAATGCTGGATTTTGGCATTAAAAAGATTGACTTTTTATATTCTATTTCTACATTAAATTGGTATTTGAGCGTCAGGTAGCTTATGTATTATACATCTTATAGACAGAAACCTAAAAGAAAGAGTAATATTTTTATTTTTCTTTTTATTGTACTTATCCTATTAGTTGTCATTTTTTTGCTTTTTTTTTCTAAAAATTTTACGCTTAAAAAAGGAGCATCAACTAGATATATTGATAATCTTATCGAAAGAAGAGAATACGATAAAGCTCTTAAAATACTTGAAGACAGGATAAAATCTGGTGAAAACATCAACTGGTGGTATTACTATAAAGTTGGTTTAATATACTATTATCAAAGTGATTACCTGAATTCACTTTTATACTTCCGAACAGCTTATTTTTATTATAATAACGCTAATGTCCCTTCAAACATTTACTTTTATATAGGTGATAATTATTACAAATTAGGCAAAAAATATTATCCTTACTCATTGGTCTTTTTTGAAAAATATATGAAAGCAACAAATCGAAAATATTTAATACCAGAAGATGAATTACTTTACAAACTTAGCATAATGTATACGGAAGTTGAAGATTTTGCATCTGCACAAAAAGCTATGAGTAAAATTTACAATAAGTATCAAAATGATTATAGGTTTTTATACTATTACTCAATAGTTTTAAAAAATGCTGATAAAAAAAATGAAGCGCTTACTTTCTTGCAGAGAATTTCAACCAACGCAACAGATCTTGATTTAAGAAAAGATGCTTTGTTCTTGCAGGGGAAGATATATATAGAACTTGAACAATTTAATAAAGCCATTGAGATTTTACTTCAATGTGTGGATCTGGCACCAAACTCAGATATGTCATACTATTACCTTGGATATTGTTTCAGTTGTTTGCATGATATTGATACCTCAATAAATTACCTTACGAAGGCTTTACTTATAAATAAAGAAAATATACTGGCAAAAAATCTATTAAAAGCTTTGCAATAAAAGGAGATCTAGATGGGTTTAACCGATGTTTTTTCTTGTGATGTCGGCATTGATCTTGGAACCGTTAATACTTTGATCTATGTTAAAGGAAAAGGAATCGTCGTCAATGAGCCTACTGTAGTGGCTGTTGAGACAGGAACAAATAAAATAATGGCTATTGGTAACGAAGCTAAACAGATGCTTGGAAGAACACCAAGAGCCATCCAGGCCATAAGACCAATGAGAGATGGAGTGATAGCAGACTTTGATGTTATGAATAGATTGATAAGAGATTTTATAAAGAAGGCTATAGGTAGATCAACTCTTGTAAAACCAAGAGTAGTTGTTGGTGTTCCAACCTGTATTACTGAAGTTGAGAAAAAAGCAGTTAGAGAGTCTATCGAACAGGCTGGAGCTCGAGATATACATCTTATACCAGAATCTCTTGCAGCAGCCATTGGTGCAAATATCCCGATAGATGAGCCTGCAGGGCATATGATAGTTGATATTGGAGGAGGAACTACCGAGATTTCTGTTATTTCTCTTGGGGGCATGGTTGTTACAAATGCTATAAGGGTCGCTGGCGATGAGATAGATCAGGCCATTATAAACTACCTGAAAAAGAAGCACAACCTTGTTGTAGGTGAGAATACAGCTGAGGAGATTAAGATAAAAGTTGGTAGTGCATTTCATGGAGATGAAAAACTTTCATTTGAAATAAAAGGTAGAGATGCTATAAAAGGATTACCTCAAACCTTATTGATAGATTCCGATCAGATTAGGGAAGCCATAAAAGAGCCTTTATACCAGATTGTTGAGGAGATTAAAAAGACACTGGATCAAACACCCCCTGAACTTGCAGGTGATATAGTAGATAGAGGCATAGTTCTTGCGGGAGGAGGTTCATTGCTTAGAGGTTTTGATAAACTGATATCAGAAGAAACTAAGGTTCCAGTTTTTCTTGCTGAAAACCCATTGACAGCTATAGTTATGGGAACCGCCAGGTTTCTTGAATCTCTTGATAAAAATAAAATATATAAGACAATTTAGTTAGAATTTATTTTTAATTTTAAGTGATTTTTATTTAATATAAATAATTTTAATTTTACCGTTATTATGAAATATATTTTAAATATTGTTTGAAAATCTAAATAAAAAAGAACCAATAATTTTTTTCATTAACTATGTTATTTTTTATTTTTATAAAGGTGAAGAACTGATATTTTTATGAACCAATATTTTTTAAAGAACAAATTTACTATTTTTTTTATTATTTTTATTGTCATTTCCATTATAAGTATGTTTTTTACCACCTCAAGTTTTATTTTAACTCCTAAAGTCATATTTGGAGCTATTTCTTACCCTTTTGTTAAGGCGTACACTTTTGTCGTACAAAATACCTTAACATTTTTTTCTTCATTAAAAGAGTTGAATCTTTTAAAGCAGGAAAATGTAAGGCTTAATGAAGAGCTCAAGCAGTTGAAAGAAGCAAAATTTAAACTTGAACTTTTAGAAAGAGAAAATAAAGAACTCAAGCAGATGCTAAATTTAAAAGAAGAAGCTCCTTATGATGTCTTACCAGCTCAAATAATACTTAAGGATCCTACCAATCTATATTCAGTTATTACTATAAATCGAGGTTCAAATGATAATATTAAAAAAGGTTTAGCTGTTTATGCGATCCAGGATGGTGAAAAAATAATTGTAGGGAAGGTAATTGAGGTCAATTTTTTTTATTCAAAAGTAATGACTGTTTTTGATGCAAGATCATCTATCTCGGTTAAAGAGTTGTATAGCAACTATTCTGGAATAGCAAGAGGAGATGCTCCAACAAGTAATCTTTTGCAGGTGGAATATTTCCCAAATGAAGCCGATATATTTTTTAACGATATTTTTATAACTGCTGGCTTTGGTGGTATTTTCCCGCCAGGAATACTTGTGGGGAAAGTAGTTGATGTTCAGAAACAGAATTTTAGTCTATATCAAAAGATTACTTTAAAACCACTTATCGATTTTTCTAAAATTCAATATGTATTTGTTATTTTGAATTATGAAATAACTGAAGATTATACTGAATCCAGCATATCTCAATAAAAAGAGAAAGAAAATGCTTTTTAAAAGAATTTTATTTTATTTTATAATTGGTTCCATTTGTTTGTTCATTCAATTATCTATCTTTACAAATAACTTTCTGGCCATCAAAAATGTTATGCCAGATATTATGCTTGTTTTGATAATTTTGCTTTTTCAGATCTGTGACGATTTTGAGATGCTTATATTTGCCTTTATTACAGGCTTTGTAATAGATGTTTATTCTGGTAATCTGGCAGGATTGAATGCCTTTTTCTATTGTATTGTAGTGGCACTTCTTTATAACTTTAAAAACTACTTAAATATTAAGACCTTGCCATTTTACCTTTTTTTAGTTTTATTGAGTCTTCTGATAAAACTATTTATTTATTATCTCTTTGGTTATATCTTCAAAGAGGTCTTTGTAATATATAAATCGACACTGTTATCATATGCTATACATATTTTATATACTTTGTTCTGGGTACCATTTCTTTCTATGATTATATATATAAAACCGATTATCGAATTAAATTCTAAAAAGATGTATGGAAAATAAAATAACCTTTTTGATAATACTATCTATTTTTGTTCTTTTTGTTTTTTCTGCCAGGCTTTTTAATCTTCAGATAATTTCAAATTACAATTATTTGATTAGTTCTATCCGAAATGTTGAGATGTATCAGCCTATTGAGCCTTTGAGAGGTTTGATAATAGATAGAAATAACGATATACTTGCTTCAAATAAGCCAGTATGGAAAATATATTTTGTTAAAACAAAAAAAGATGTTTCAGAGGTTGAAGATCAATTAGCTACAATCAATAATATTATTTCATTTAATATTGATGATATAAAGCAAAAGTATCAAACTGTTTCAAGAGGTGAAAGGATATTTCTAGCACAAACTTACGATGAAAAACAGATAGCAAAGTTGTATGAACAGAATTTTTTATATCCTGATATTAGATTTGAGGATTTGTCATACAGGTACTACCCTTATAGTGATTCTATGTTTCATCTTATTGGTTATTTGGGGCAAATAACACCAACAGAACTTATATTTCTTTCTAAAAAAGGCTATAAGCCTAATGATTTACTTGGAAAGCTGGGTTTAGAAAAACAATATGATGAGTATCTCAAAGGCAAAAAAGGAAAAATGGCAATAAGGACAAATGCGCTGGGTGAAGTTATCGAAAATAATGTTATAGATGAACCTGAAAATGGTCTTTCGCTTAAATTATCAATAGATTCGCGCTTACAGCAAGCAGCCTATGATATGTTAAAGGGGTATAGAGGTTCAGTTATAGTTTCGAATGCAAAGACAGGAGAGATTCTGGTTCTCGCTTCATCGCCGTCTATAGATCCAAACCTTTTTATAAAAGGTATGAGTTCAGAACAATTCAGTCAAATAAACAATAATCCTGACAATCCATTTCTTTGCAGACCTATAGCTGCTGAATATCCGCCTGCCTCTACATTTAAGATATTTATGTCAGTTATTGGTCTGGATAGTAAAGTGATAGACACAAATACAAAGTTTTACTGTAATCACACATTTCAACTTGGGGATAGAGAGTTTAAATGTCTTGGCAGACATGGGACTATTAATATTGAGAAAGCTATAGTCGAATCCTGTAACATTTTCTTTTATAATCTTGCATTAAAAACTTCTATCTCTACTATAAACCAATATTCAAGAATTCTTGGATTTGGTAATCTTTCTGGTATAGATTTACCAGGTGAAGCAAAGGGTTTTATACCATCAAATGAGTGGAAAATAAACAAGTATAATGAACCATGGTTTGATGGAGACACATTAAATCTTGCAATAGGGCAGGGTTACTTACTGGTAACTCCACTTCAAATGAATCTTGCTACTATGCTTATAGCAAATGAAGGGACAAATTATGTCCCACATATTGTAGATGAGATAGTTGATATAAACAAGGGTAAGACAGTGCTTCAACTGGCTCCAAAAGTACTAAATAAGGTTAGTATTGGTGAATGGGTCTGGAAAGTAATAAAACAGGCCATGAAAAAAGTTGTTGATGAAGGAACAGCAAGATATGGCGGAACAACTGCTGAAGTTGAAATAGCCGGGAAAACAGGAACTGCACAGACATTTGGTAATACACACGCCTGGTTTACAGCTTTTGGTCCATATGATGATCCAGAACTTGTCATAACTGTTATGGTTGAAAATTCTGGTTATGGAGCCTCGATCGCAGCTCCTATTGCATCTGTTCTTTTTGATATGTACTATGGAAATAAAAGTATGGAAAAAGCAAAGGCTGACATACAGCAAGCCTGGTATAAAAAGTATCTCAAACTGATTTCTAAGGGTTTATCTCCTCATGATGAAGAGTAATATATGAATAATTTGAAAATGAAGTGATATTTAATGGGTAAAAAAGAATGAAGGAAAAGAAGCTAAATATTGCACATATAGATTATCTATTATTTGCTATACTTTTAATACTGCTTGTTATTTCTGTTTTATTCATATACTCAGGAACAAAAAATATTCCATCATTAAAAACAAGGTATTTGATGCAGATAATTTATGCTTCTGTTGGGATACTTGGAGGAATATTTGTACTTCTTATCGATATAAAAAAAATTCAGGATATATCTGAGTTTTTATACTTATTTGGAATATTGATGTTAATTGCAACATTACTTATAGGAACAAGGGTTAGAGGTTCAAAAAGCTGGATCAAATTTGGTTTTTTTAGCATTCAACCATCTGAGTTTATGAAACTCTTTTATATTCTTTTTGTTGCCAAAATAATTACCTTATATCAAAATGATGAGAAATATAGAAGTTCAGTTAAATTTTTTATCATTGTTGGACTTGTTACAGCTTTACCAGCTATTTTGATACTTTTACAACCAGATTTTGGTTCAACTTTTATTCTGGTTTTGATTTTTTTAACAATTGCATTTCTAGCAAATTTAAACATTGAACTTTTAATATTAACTGTGATTATGGGTGTATTTGTTTTTTCTTTACCACTATTAAGGGTATATTTAAAGCTTATTGATACCACAGTTTTCATTAAGAACCTTGTTTTTTCAAATAAATACTTTCTGATAATTAGTGCTCTAATGACAATTGTTGGAGTTATAATACTTCTCATTTCCACCCAGGTTGAGTCTAAAACTGTCATGAGAATTTCATTTATTCTAATAGGTATAGGTATTTCAATAGTTCTTAGTATTTTAGCCGATAAAATACTCGCTGATTATCAGAAAAAAAGATTATTAGTTTTTATCAATCCTGAACTTGATAAATTAGGATCTGGCTATAATATAATACAAAGTAAAATTGCAATAGGTGCAGGGGGATTATTTGGTAAAGGTCTTTTTAGAGGTACTCAAAGTCAGTTTGGTTTTCTTCCTGAAAGAAGCACAGACTTCATATTTTCTATAATAGGTGAGGAAGGAGGATTTATCCTTTCATTTTTAATATTAATAATTTATGGTACTATTTTTGTAAAAATACTGACTTTAATCAGAATCACGTCTTCTTTTTACAATAAAATGGTTCTTGCAGGGATTTTTGGTTATTTTTTTAATCAATCCATCTTAAATATTGGTATGACTATAGGGCTTATGCCCATAACTGGAGTTCCCTTGCCTTTTCTTTCTTCCGGGGGTTCAAGTTTATTGACCTCTATATTTGCATATATGCTTGTTCTTAATATTTCAATGAAAAGATATTCATCGGTATGAGCATCAATAATTTTAATTTTGATTTTTATAATAGATTTTTGGACCAGAAGATCTATAAAAGTGATCTGAAAGAAAAAATAGATATGTTGCTTCATAGGGTTACTAAACCAGCCAGGTATATTGGTGTAGAACCTTACTCTATTCATAAAAATAATCCATTTTACAGGTTTCTTTTTACATATCCAGACATCTATGAGATAGGGATGTCAAATCTCACAGTAAAACTTTTTTATCATATCATAAACAATATAGAAGAAGCTTGTTGTGAAAGATGTTTTATGCCTGAACAAGATCTATATGAAATGCTATTAAATGAGCACGTACCTATCTTTAGTCTGGAAAGCTGGTTGCCTGTCAAAAGTTTTGATATATGGGGATTCACCGTTCAAACAGAACTTGTTTTTTCAAACATACTGGCAATGTTAAAACTTGCGAACATAAGTGTAGATATTTTTTCAAGATCTGAAGATGATCCAATAATTATTTTAGGTGGAGTGTCAGCTTTTAATCCTTTTCCTCTTTCAAGTTTTATAGATCTGTTTTTTATAGGTGATGGTGAGCAAGCCATTGAAAAAATTGTCAAAACTGATATCGAAAATAAAAGAAAGCATCTTACCCGAAAAGAGAGGATTGATAAACTCTGCAGAATTGATGGTTGTTTTTCTTTTGTAGATATCTTAAATACAGCAAAAAACGAATTTCTTAAGGTAAATAATAGGCTAAAAAGTGAATGTTCATTTAAAAATGCAGATTTTTCAGATGAAAAATTTATCTCATTTTTAGAATTTTTAAACAACAATTCTGCTACATTTTTCGATAGAATAGATCCAATAATTCCTGGTTGTATAGATAATCTGGATAATGTTGATTATCCTGCATTTCAAATACTACCTTTTGTTAGATCGATCCAGGATAGACCATCAATTGAGGTAGCCAGAGGATGCTTGAATGGATGCCGTTTCTGCCAGGCTTCATATATATATAGACCTTACAGAGAAAGAGATGCCCTAAAAGTTGCTGAAATAGCCGTTAAAACTTCTATACATACTGGATATGAGCAGTGCAATTTATCTTCCCTATCTGTTTCTGATTATACCAACATAATACCACTCGTAAAATCATTGGAGAATTATTTTAACGATAGGAATATTTCTTTATCTTTACCTTCTTTACGAGTTGCCTCTTTTGATATTGAGCTTTTTTCTTCATTGCAGTCGATAAGAAAATCAGGATTAACTTTTGCCATAGAAGCTGGAAGTGAAAAAGTCAGGTTGAAAATAAACAAGGAATTTACTGAAGAAAAATTCTTTACTATTTTGAAATCACTATACGAAAAAGGATGGCGACTTGTTAAACTTTATTTTATTCTTGGCTTTCCCGATCTTGAAAATGAAGCTGAAGATATTGAAAAACTTTTAGACAATATTATTAAAAATTTTAAAGGGCTCAGGGTAAATGTAAGTATTGCATTGCTTATACCAAAGCCATTTACGCCCTTTTTGTATGATAAACAACTTGATTCAGAATTATTTTTAAATTTTGTTAAAAGGCTAAAATATAAATACAGAAATGGTAAAATGCAGATAAAATATCCTGATCCTTACATTTCTCATCTGGAATATTTTTTTGCAAATGGGGCATTTGATGCTTCTACCATGTTATTTGAAGCCTATAAAAATAATGTGGCTTATGATGCCTGGGATGAGAAAAGAAAAAATGGTTTTTATGAAAAATATTTTGCATCTTTTGAAATTCCATTTTTTATCAAAAATAAGATAGACATTTCGCAATATTTTTCTAACAACAAATTTTCGGAATTTTTAAAGATTGAAAGAAATAAATATAAAACTGGAGAAACCACGGAAAATTGTGCTTTAAATGAAAATATCTGCTATGATTGTGGAAGTTGTAATCCACCTTTTATAAATCGTAGATCTAAAGTATATAATGATTATGAAATATCAAGTTTTATCAATTTACTGGATGAACCTCATTATCTTGCAAATTGTTTAAAAAAGAATGATAAGGCGAGAGGTTTTTGCATTAGATTTTCTAAAAAGGATTATTATAGATATATCGGGCATATAGATTTTTATACTCTTTTTATTAAACTATTAAGATTATTTGGTTTTGATCTTGTATATTCCGAAGGTTTTAATCCAACGGCAAAGATATTTTTTCCATTTCCATCATCACTTGGTTCTGAGACTATTGATGATGTTGTATTGATATCTGCCTGCAATGAAATTGTAGATGATGAAATAATACTTGAGCAAATAAAAAGGTTTTTATCTGGAGGACTTGAAATTTCATCCATTACTGCCATCGAAAGTTTTGATAAATTTAGAAAACAAAACTATTTTATAGAATATCTTGATATTCCTTTCAATAATGATGGCGAAAGCGATGAAATTCTGGTGGATAAAATAGAGAATTACCTAAGACTTGGCCACTTTGATATTAGAGATATACATGTTGATGGCAATAAACTTAAGATAACTTCTTATATTGAAGAAAATCAAAAAAATATTGTAAAATATCTCAATACTTATAATGAGCAGATTGATTTTTCAAGCTTTTATAAAAGAAAGATAGAAATTCAAAAAAAGAGCTTTTAAGGAAATAAGATAAATGAATGGAAAAAATTTATAATGATGAGAATTACTTTAAATTATCTCGAAAAAATCAGATAAAAAAAATCTTATCATTACTTGATAATTTGCTTCTGGATTTAAAAATAAGTCATCTAACGATCAATAGATACTTCCAATTAAACGAAAATTGTAACAAAAATGAGATTGACTGCGAAAGAAAACATAAAGAAATTTACTTAAATACTATCGAAAAAAATTTAATGAAATTGATTTTCTATACACAAAAATATAAGAATTACTTTGATTATATTGAAAAGATTAAAAGATTAATCTTTACAGGTTACTTAATCAAAACGGAAGGCTCTAAACTAACAATTGAAAGTAAATCTTATATGCAGTCATGGAATATTTTAATAGAAAAAAATCGAGAAGAACTTTATCAAATATTGATTTCATTGAGACAGGCTATTATTCTCAACGAAAATATGAGCAATTTTGAATCAGATTTTACAAATTATATCAGTTATGATGAAACTCATGGTGTCAAATCAAGACTAAATCTATCTGTAATTCTTGATAATATTAGATCACCTTTCAATGCAGGTTCAATAATAAGAAGTGCAGAGTCATTTTGCTTTGAAAAAGTCATAATGACCGGAATAACAACTATGATTCCTGAAAATAAAATTTTTCGCAGTTCTATGGGTGCTGAAAATTTTATAGAAATTTTAAAATTTAATAATATCAAAGATTGCATAAATTACTTGAGAAATGAGAATTATACAATTTATGTTCTCGAGAAGAAAAAGGATTCTATAAGTTTATGGGATTCTACTTTTGAAGATAAAATAGCTCTGGTTGTTGGGAATGAAGAATTCGGAGTAGATGATGATTTTATTTCAGATGCCGATTTTTGTATTTCAATCCCTCAAAATGGTGTAAAAAACTCTTTAAATGTTTCTTCTGCATTTGCAATAGCTGCTTCCTGGATTTATAAAAGTAATGCTCAAATTCTTTGATTTAGCATATTTTTACTTTCTTTGCCTTTTTGTGTGACTAATATTTCTCCTTTTCCAAATAGTTTATATGGTTAAGCCGTAAAAAGAAGCGAAATGTCAATATTTTTCATTACATAACAATATTTATAGGCTAAGAGCCTATTTTTCTTTATTCTAAATGACAAAGGATAGATTCGCTAAATTAAAGTAATGCAGCTTATTTTCAAGAATTGGGCCAGAATTATGCAATCTTTTTTATGTAGATTTAGATAATCTATAAAAAAGAACCTCAATTGTTTTAGAATTTTCACGAAATTAATAATAGTAAATATAATAGTCGAAAGTCTAAAGTCCGGGAATAACTTGACTACAAAACAGTTTAAGGTTAAAAGTCAGGGAAGATGATCTTTAGAAGGTTATATTCAGTGCCCGTAAAAATTGCTCAAAGAGTGAAAAATTATGAGAAATAAATCTAAAATTGCAACATTGTTTTGGCTTATTCTTTTTATCTTTTTGCTTTCTTTTTATTTTAATATAAATGCGCAGGAGAGTTTGACTGGTTCCAGTTCTTCAAGCTCCAGTTCCTCAGCTTCTAGTTCAAATTCATTATCACTAGAAAGGCACTTTCACCAAATTTACCTTGGGATGAAGGCAGATGAATTTGAAAATGTTATAAAGCAAAACAATATTATTGTTGAAGGGGAACTTGAAGTTTACATGAAGCAACCAGACAAATCTGTTATTGCAATATTATATCCACCATTTTTCAGAAAGATTCTTTGCTACTTTTTTGAAGATGAACTCAAGATGATGATATTTTTTGTTAATCCAGTATATATTTCATTGTATGATGAGTATCTAAGACTTTATAAAAAATACGGTCAGCCCGAGGTAAACCAGCAGCAATTTATCTGGGAAGATGAAAAAACTTTATTAATTCTAGAAAGAGATCCATTTATTATTAAAATGATAGATAAAACATTATTGCAAAATGTAGAAGAAAAAGAACAAGAATTAAATCAATTATTAGAACAATCTATAGATGATGCTTTAGATACATTATAATGAAAGAATATTATAATAAAAGTTTCATCGAATATTAATTGAATAAAAAATTTAATAAAAAGCCACCTTTTTAAATTTCAAACTTATAACCAATGCGGAAAACAGTCTTTATATATTTTGGGTCTGCCGGATCATCTTCAATTAGCTTTCGTAGATTTACAATATGAGTATCTATATTCCTGGAAGATATAGCTCCTTCTGCTTTCCAAACGGCTTCAACAATATCATTTCGAGTGACTGGCTTATTTTTATTTATTATTAAGTATTTTAATATTTCAAATTCGTAAAAATAAATATCTATTTTTTCATTATTTTTATAGAGAATTCCTTTATCAAAATCTATGTAAAAGTCCTTAAATGAAAAATTTTGAATATATTCATTTGTTTTATTGTATCTTCTAAATACGGCTTTTATTCTTGATACAAGCTCTCTTATCTGGAAAGGTTTCGTAATATAATCATCAGCTCCAAGATCGAGTCCTTTTATTTTGTCTATCTCTTCTGATTTGGCTGAAACAATGATGATAGGTATGGTTGGATTTGTCTTTTTCAGTTGCTTGATAAAATCATAACCGTGCATTTGAGGAAGCATTAAATCAAGTATAATAAGATCGGGGTTTTCATTTTTAGCGATTTCAAGACCTTTTAAACCATCCTCAGCCTCCAAAATAGTATAACCCTCGTATTCAAGGTTATCTTTGAGAATATCCCTGATATTTTTTTCATCTTCAACCAATAAGATCTTCTTTTGGCTCATTTGGCCTCCCTTTAACTTTTTTCTTCTTAATGGGCAATATTATTGTGAAAGTAGTTCCTTCGCCCAGAGTAGAGTTTACAGTTATTTTACCCTGGTGCATCTCAATAATGGATTTGGTAAGACTTAATCCCAGACCTGTTCCAGGTACTAAGTTAGTTTCAGAGCCTCTATAAAATTTTTCAAAAATATAGGGTAGATCTTTTGGATCTATTCCATATCCATTATCCTTAAATATAATCTTAATATTATTTTTATCAATATTAATAGAAATATTTATTATTTTGTCATCTCCGCTGTATTTGTAAGAATTATCTATAAGATTATAAAATACCTGTTTTAAAGATTGTCCATCTGCATCAATTATAATTTCTTTTTCTGGTATATCTATATTGAATTGTAAATTTTTTTTGTCAATTTTAAAAAATTCCAGTACTTCTGTTAAAACTTCAACGATATTTATTTCAGAATAAGAAATTGTATTCTTTCCTTTTTCGCTTCTGGAATAAGCAAGTAAATTATTTATTAAAAATAATAATCTTTCTGTTTCTTTGAAAATTTTTTGCATATAATCAATTTTTTTATTATCATCAATCGTATTGTACCGTACAATTATTGTTTCGAGCATCAGTTGCATAGCTGTTATTGGTGTCTTTAACTCGTGAGAAACTATAGAGATAAAATCTGATTTTAGCTTATTTAAAGTAAATTCCTTTAAAGTAAAAGTAATAAGAAGTGTTATGGTTATGAAAATTATCAGTAATAAAGCTACAAAAGCAATGTTAGAAATTTTATATCTTTTTTTGCTTATGTATCCATAAAATTCTTCACTTCTAACATACATTCCAGCATAAAGTTTTCTATAAGAACCAATAGTTATATCTGTTGTTTTATAAAGTGAGTAAGATTCCTTTTGAGAAGGGAGAGATCCATATTGCATTGAAAAATCAAATAGATAGATATTTTTTGAATCAGATAATAAAGATGCCAATTTTGTAAGATCTATAGAATAGATTATAGGGAAATTTTTTGAATTCAAGTTAACAAAGCTGATAAAAATAGCATTATTATCATCTAGCAAGTTAAAAAAATAAATTTCTTGATTATCAACAGAGTTTAAAAAACTATAAAACTCCTTTTCAAATGATGAACTTGTAAGATAGTCCATGATATTTTTTGAAAAAGGCAGTGCATAAGCTGTAGAAAGAATATTTTCAGGGTTGTCTAATTTGAATAGATCAAAAATTCTCTTTTGAAAAATAATGCTATCTCTTGTTTTTTTAGAATTGTTATATATATAAAAATTTTGCATTAATTTATATATCAAAGGGGTATTTATTTTATGCAACAAAATATGATATAGTGCCTTATTGGAGTACATTTCAAGTTGAGGTAGATTCTTAAGTTCTTTATATATATCGAAAAGAAGGTCAAATGAAATTAAGGAAGTATAAATGAAACTACTTTTTGTCTGAATGTTTTCAAGCAAATAAGATTCTGCAAGTTGAAATTGTTTGTTTTGATATGCTTGCAAAGCAGAAACATATGCAAGATAAGCTTCTTCTTTTTTTTCTTCACTTATTTCATATTCTGAGAGTTTGATAAAATTTTTAAAATCAGGATAAATAATGGCAAAATTGATATAGGAGTTAGAATCTACTTTTTCTAGTAAATCTGAGTAAAAAGAAAAAAGAGATGTATTTAATTGTTGGTTTAAATTTTTAATAGAGTTAACAATAAAAGAAACGGTACTATCTATCTTTGAGTTAAAATTTTCTATTATTCGATTTTCAAAAAATACTCTTTCAGATACTATAAGATCATTATAAAAAAAGATAGAAACAACTAAAAGTGATAAAAGCAAAAGAACTATTAAAAGAAAACTTTTTCTTTCTTTAAAGAGAAATTTAAGAATTTATTTAATATTATATTTTTCTGTAATCATACATCATAAGTCTTTAAAATATTTTAAGAACAAGTTCACTTTTTACCCAACCTTTTTTACCATTTGGCAAGGAAATGAGAAGATAATTGTCAAGATTTTCTAAGATAGTGGCCTTAGAAAATATTTTTGTAGTGAAATAAATTTTAGAATCGCTAAGAGGGAATTCGTAAATATCGGTATTTTCAAAAATCAGTGCCTCATTCTTATGTAAAACGAAACTAAATTTAACAAAATATAGAACAAATACAAAAGAATTCAATATAATTATTAAAATTAGCATTGTTTTAACATTTATTTTTTTATCAAAAAAACTTAAACTAAATAAAAACAAAAAACAAATATTCGATATGGTGAAGAAAATAAAAAGTAGTTGATTGTTAATATAATCTATAACACTTATTTTTGTTAGCCATTTTTTATCATCAGGTAAAATATTTTTTAAAAATTCATTATATTTTTTATTATAACCAAAATCTATGCTGCTTTTCCTTATAAACGAATATAACTTTGCCTGTTGACCGGTTGAAGAATATAGAAAAATTAGATTTTTTGCTACAGAAATGGTTTTTCCATTTTGCTGCCATAGTTTTTCCAACAAATATATTGCCTCAGGAAAATCGTTATTTTCAATTCTATTAAGTGCAATTTGAAATTGTTCCTCATAAGTAGAGGATAAACTGTTCGAATTAAATAAATATATAAATGGTAAGTTGATAATTATTACCAAAATAAATATCAACAATTTAATCAAAATATTATTATTTATTTTAATTTTCATAATTTTATCTTCTTTATTTTAATAAATCTTTTCAAGTTTTTATTCAGATGTTTTATTTTTTGAGTTGTTATCTTTTTATTTACATTCTCCGAGAAAAGATTCTGATAGATAAACTGAGATGTTAAAATAAGCTGTCTTTCTTTTTTATTCAAATTTTCCAAAAAATTATTAAGATTTTTTTCATTACTAAAATCATATTTGCTTGATAATTTTAACCAGAGATTTTCAAAAGATAAAGATTTTCTTCTGGCAGTTGATATTTTAACAACTAGCAAATGAACCAACCATAAAGAAAATGATAACATTAATGCAATAAACGAGTACAGAATAAACCAGGATATTGGTATAATGCTCAAATAATCTCTCTTCTCCTCAATAAATTTATATGAAACATTTATGGATGATGGGATAAATTGATAACCTTTTAAAGCTTGTTCTACATCCTGGTTAATAATAACCATTGAAGGAGGAATCACAAATTTTTCCATGGATTCAGTTTCAAGATTTAATATCGAAATATCGACCTCGTTAAAGATCAATGCTCCATATTTATTTGGATATAAAAGATAGGTAAGTTTTGTGACAGAATCATCCTTATAAATTAAAGGTCCAAAAATATTCCAATTTTGCTGAACAAATTTTAGTTTAGTAAAATCTAAATATTGGTGATTACCAGTTCCTGAAAAAATGATTTCCATTTGATAATAAATACTATTTTCCTCTTCAATCCTTTTATATGAATAATCTATCCTGTAATTTCCAATTAGTCCAAAAAATGAAGAATCAAAATCGGGTAATTTCTTCACATTTAACTTTTTTGCCGGATATGAATATTTCACTTCCTTAATCTCATGATTTTCTTCAAAATAAAACGAGACATAAAGCTGTCCGTATTTAGCATCATTGATATCTATAGGAAAAATAAGCGCTTTGTAAATAGTATATTTGTATATCTGTTCATTAAAAAGTGAGATCAGTTCTTTTTCAATATTAGAATTAATTTTCTGGAAGGTGCATCCATAAATATCAGGCTGTTTCAATATATGGATATCAGTTAGATCTCTTTTAGAATAAATAATCCATTCACAAATAGCAGGTTGTCCGGGATAGACTTTTTCCGGATTAATATTGTTTATAAAGAAAGTCTCGAGGTTAGTTTGTTCTTCCTCTATCTTTTTATCATATATTGGTAAAGAAAAACTTTTAAGTACATGGGTCTTTCCATTAACTATCATGCTTAATGATAGCTCTGTAATCATATTTGACTCATTTGCCTTGAGATTAAATATAATTCTTTTTACATATCTTGTCTTGATCTGGTAATTGATTATATTGGATTCTACAAATCCATCGATTATGGGTGGCTGAACAAGCTGTAATGATTTATATTGAGAAAAGTCAGGTAATTTGTCTATATCTATACGGTTTGAGGATTCTATGGAGATTATAAGCTGGAATACTTCATCAACATGAATCGTCAGTGGTTCAACCTGAATGCTAAAGAGAATGTTTTCACCAGCATTTATGTTTATTTGAAACGAAAACAGGAAAATTAACATCAATATAAAAAATATAGAAAATAGATGAACTTCCAGTTTATTGATTATGTTCCTGGTTGAATTCAAGGGAATAAAACAAAATATTTTAAAACTATTACCAATATCTTTCATTATTTTTACCAGAAGATTTTTCAAGCTGATTTCCAATGTACTGATTTTGAGATTTTTGAAGATTCTGAAGGTCAAGATATTGAAAATTTGATATTTCTTCAAAAAACGAGTTAGTTTCATTTTTTGTGGATTCTTTTTCTATAAGCATAAGTATATAAGATAGATTTTTTTGCATATAAGTTTCATCTGGATTAAGCTTTAAGGCTTCAATCGCATATTTTTTTGCAGAATTTAAATCTTGATATTTTAAATAAAGTGCAGATTTTAAAGTGAAAAAAATGGATTTTTCCCGTTTATTCATCTGAATTTTTTCAAGATTATCAATTTGATTTTTAGCTGAAATTAAAAGATTGTTGTTTAATAATAAGATACAGAGATCGATCTCTGCTTCCTTGCTATTTTTTGCTAATCTATTGAGATTTATAAAATAGTAGTCATTATTTTTTTGAAGAATGGAAAGCAAATATTTTCCTTGCAATGTAAAGTTTAAAAAAATGAGAAAGCCTGTTGTAATGAGAAAAAAAATCAATATAAAAATATTCAACATTTTGTTTCTTATTATCATTTTTTTCCTGTCTTTTGAAGTAATTTCGCATTAAGTTATATATACCAATTATAATTTTTTTTCTTTCTTATCAAAATGAAACAAAGAAGAACCAATTTTGCGAATTAACAATAAACCATCATATAAAATTTCACTAATGTCTATATTTTCGAAGATATAAAAGATGATAAAAATAGCTGCTAAAAATCCAAAGAAAAAGTTAGCCTTTCTTGGTGATATATTATCATTTGTTTGCAGCTTAACAAGTTGATCTTTTTGATTTTTTTGAATAATTTCAATATATTTCTCAAAGGAATCCTGCCATCTATTTATAAAACAATTTGGTAAAGTTGCTAAATCGTTAATAAAATTGATATTTGTTTTTGAAAATACATCGTTTTGAAACTGATCTTTCAAAAAAGAACCTTTCTGAGGAAGATAAATCCTGGATCCCTCGCGAGAAGAAATAATTATGCAATATATGTATGCAAGTTCCGTGGAAATTCTTTTTTTTAATGAAGAAGTCAATTGATTTTCAGCAAAATCAAAGTCAGAAATAATTATAAGATTTTTATAAGTTGCAGGGCTTCTTTCAAGAAGATTTATGCATGTTTCTATTGCTGAAATAATCCTTGAAGCCCTATAATACTGATCATTCAAATCTATTGAATTTATAATTCTCTTCATAAATTCTAAATTATCAGTTAAAGGGATCTCGATATATGGATCATCACCAAATAGTACAAAGGCAAATCTATTATTTTGGAAATTATCTATAAAATTATTTGCAATTATTTTAGAGGCAAAAAATCTATTTGGTTCAACATCATTAGCAAGCATAGAAGTTGAATAATCGATCATTATCACAGTATCAATAAAATTAGCATATGTAGGTAATTTTTTGTAACCGATATTAAAATTTGAAAAGGTGAGAGCTATTGACAGTGCTATAAAAAAAAGCAAAATCATTTTTTTTATGAATTTTTTTTTAAGATAAGAATCATTATAATTCTTGGTTATTATGAAATTTTTATAGATATGATGTTTCAACAAAATACCAATTATCAATAAAAAAGTTGCAAGAAAAATAATAATTGTTGCTTTAGTCATTAATATTCAACCTCTATAGAAAATAGTTCAAGAAAAAGAAAAATGATAAAAGTCAATACAGACAAAACATAAAACAAATGATCTATGGACTTGTATGTAATATAAGATTTGATATTTAGTTCTATTGGATTTTGCTTTTCAATCTCTTTGAAGATACTGTCGAATTCTCTAGAATTTGTAGCTGTATAAACTTTTCCATCGCCTCCTATTTGTGCTATTTGTCTTAATAGGGCAATATCCACTGAAATTTTAATCTTCTTGGTGTAAGAAAGGCCTTTTGAATCAACAAAAGGGAAATTCACAGGTGAATCTGACCCAATAGCTATAGGGTATACCTTCATACCATAATTTTTTGCTACTTGCACTGCGAAAATAGGATCAATGTATCCATCATTGTTGATTCCATCTGTTATTAATATTATATTTTTTGATTCACCTTTGAAGTACTTTAAAAGTTCTACAGCATTGATAATAGCATTTCCAATTGCTGTGCCATCTTCTATATCTCCAATCTGAATAGATTCAAGTTTTTGGATTAGAAAGTTATTATCAAAAGTGAGAGGTACTATCGGGAGTGAATATTTTGCAAAGATCACAAGTCCATAAAAATTCATCTTTCTGTTATCTATAAATTCTTTAATAGTCTCTTTTGCTTTAAAAAATCTATCTTGAGGTGCAAAATCAAGTGCTTTCATCGTTGAAGAGATATCAAGACAGAAAACAAAAGCATGTCCTTTCTCTTCGATCGGAACTTTAGAAATAGGAACCATGGGAGATGTGCTTCCTATTATCAATAAAAATAGAACCAAAAATAAAAATAAATACTTAAAAAACATCAAATAGTTTAATTTTTCTGGTTTTACAGGGATAGAACTTAGAGGAAAACCTGTTTTTCCTCTTTTTAAGATTATAATCAAATAAAAAATGCCTGCAGCTGGAATAAGTAAAAGAAAATTTAGAGGGTAAGAAAATCTCATTTTTCTTCTTTTTAAATAATTTATGACTCTTCTGAAATAAGATTTTACTTAAGGTTTAATTATTTTAAAGCTAAATAAAGGAGAGCCATTTATTGAGAGTTTTGATAGTAAATATCTTTTAGTTTTTTTTCAATTTCAAGTAATTTCGAGTCAATAAAATCCTTAAAATTATCATATAGAAATGATGGAGAGCTATATATCAAATTTCTTATACTCTGTGCATCCTCCTGCAACCCATCAAGTTTGCAACTGTTTTGAAAGCCAGTGAAGAAAAGATTCCATTCATCTAAAAAAACTAAAATATCCTTTTTGAAATTTATGCAATCATTTATATCTAATCTTATTTTGTTTATGAGTCTTACTAAATTTTCTTTTTTACCATAAAAGGCTTTTTTAGAAATATTATATCTATTTTTTGATTTAATATTATCAATAGCAAATTTCAAAATAAAAAAAATAAAAAATATTATTATTGTTATTAGAAATAATGATATCAAAATATTGATATAGAGTCTCTTTTGAAAAAAATTATCTTTTGGAATTGAAAAAACATTGCTTTCCAATTTTTTGATTGGTATTGATATAGATGAAAAGGTGTAAACATTATCTCCATCTATAAGCGAAACATCAGATAAATTGATTGAATTATTTGAAAAAATTTGCATTTCGATCGAAAGAAAAAGTTTGTTTTTTCTATATTTAAATTGATAAGATATTATATTGATATTTTCGTTATATGATTTCAAATAAGGCGTTGATGTACCGGCGATGGATATTCCATAATCAGTCAGATTTATTAACAGAGTAAATTTACTTCCACAGTAAATTTTAGATGGTTGAATCTCAATATTTGCGCTTGTGAATACAAAAAAAGATAAAATAAATAAAGTTATTATATAGAATTTTTTCATATTACTCAACCATGGTACTTTTTAATATTCTAATTTGCAAACATTTGTATCAATTATCCTATTTCAACCTTAAATGTTACAACTCTTAAAAAAGAGAATCCCGGATTGTTAATATATAATCAATAGATTGAAAATTCTTTAAATCTTATAACTTATTTGCTATTTAGTTCACTGTCCTTTTTGATCTTAAAAAATTTTGAAGTGTAGACAATGGATTATTTATTGAAGATATAGGAACAACATCTATGTTATACTTTTTCAGAATTGAACTATTTTTATAATATGTTTCATAGTAAGTCTCCTGTTTAAGAAGTGAACTATATTCGAAAGAAGAACGATTTTTTAAAAGTGAATCTATCCTTCGTTCCTCATCATCTATTATTGTGATTGCAGTCAAGCTATGTTTTTGAGTGAGAGATTGTAAAAGTTTTTCATCAAGTCTGAAAATAAAATCAGAAACCAAAAATATATGTGCTCTTTTTTTTAAAATATTAAAAAGTTTTTCAAAAATCTTATGACATTCAAATGAAGCTTCTAAATCTACAGTCAAATTTTTTAAACAACTAAATATCTGAAAAAATGTGTTAAAATTTTTTTTAAATGGGAAAAATAACTTAACATCATCTGAGAATAGTAAAAAGCATGTGTTATCACCGACTTTTAGAGAGGAATAAAGCAAGAGTAGCGCAACACCTAGAGCCTGTTCCATTTTATATGGCTTTTTTATTTTTATAAACATCGATTTTGATATATCAAGACAGATGACATTGTATCTATTTCTGTCTTCTATATATTCTTTAACATAAAGTTCTCTTAATTTTGCAAAGAGATACCAATTTATTTGTCTTATTGAATCATCCTGTGAATAAAGTCTATTTTGATAAAAATCAAGCCCAATCCCTTTAAAAGCTGTTTTATAATCTCCAATAAATGTTTTATTAGAAATCATATAAAGTTGAAGCAATTGTTGATTAAAAAACAAATCTTCGGCAAGCTTGGTTTTCATATTCCCCATCTACATTTCATTATTCTAATTTATTTTCTATTTTCTCGAATTAATATTAAAAGCAAAAAAATTAAAATTAATAAATTAAAGTCCAATAATCTAAAGTTTAGAATTGATAGCTTAAATTCCAGAAAATAAAAATAATTTTATATAATCTAAATAATACTTTAAAAATAATCAGTATAAATATCTGTTTGCTATATAAAAGCTTAGTTTGTAACTTTTTTTGATCAATATATATACGATAAAATCAGGGTATTGGTATATGATCCGCAATTTCAGAAATTATTGATTCTACAGTTACTCCACTTGCGATGGCTTCATATGAAAGTATTATGCGATGCCTGAGGACATCATGCAATATATAGAGTACGTCTTCAGGTATAACAAATTTTCTATCATCAAAGAAGGCTTTGACCTTTGATGCTTTATAAAGAGCTATGTTCGCTCTTGTTGAGGCACCCCACTGGATATAATTTGCAAGATGAGCAAGGGCGTAATTTTTCTGGTTCCTCGTTGCCTGAATCAGGTCGCATATATAATTGATCAATCTATCATCAAAAAAAATTTCATCTATATTCTTTTGAATATTAGAAAATTCATCTATATTAAAGGCAGGTTCTAATTTATCTTTTTCTATTGGGTTTATATTACTTAAAATCTTTACTTCATCCTCTTTGGTTGGATATGATATTATAAGTTTAAACATAAACCTGTCCAGTTGTGCTTCAGGTAGAGGATAAGTACCTTCATGTTCGATAGGGTTCTGAGTAGCAACAACATAAAAAGGTTTTGAAATAGGATAATTTTCTCCACCAAGATTGACTTCATACTCTTGCATAGCCTGTAGTAAAGCTGATTGGACTTTAGCAGGAGATCTATTAATCTCATCAGCCAGAATTATTGAGTTAAATACAGGTCCTTTAAAAGGTATAAAAGTAAGAGTTTTAGGATCAAAAATCATGCTTCCAGTTATATCTGAAGGCAGAAGATCCGGAGTAAACTGGATCCGCTTGAAACTTAAATTGAATAGCGACGCTAAAGATTTTAGGATGTAAGTTTTACCAGTGCCTGGAACTCCCTCCAGTAAAATATGTCCACCAGCAAACAAAGCTATGCAGATCTTTTGTATTATCTCTTTTTGACCAATTATTTTTCCTTCTATTGAATCAAAGACTTTTTGAAGAATATTATTACCAGAATTACTCATATATATCCTCTGCTAATTTACATATCAGTTTTATTCATTTTATTTGCTTTATTTTTTTTATCAAATTATTTCTCTATTAATGGAAAGATAATCTATCTGTATACTGTTTCTTATCTTTAGACTTTTCCTTAGACTTTTGATTTAAAATTATCACTTTTGATTTTGACTATTTACTTAAATAGGCTTTTTAAAGCTAAGTATAGGACAACAGTCAATAGTCAAAAGTTGAAAATCCGGGAATAAACTTAACTGATATTATCAATCCCTTGTTTTTTTATAAGTCATATTAATAAAACTTCTGGAGAGATTGAATGAGATTAAATAAAATTTTTGAACTTTGCTATGCAAATAGTTCATTATTCTTCTCTATATTCTCTTATTTTCTGGCTTTAGACTTTAGACTGTTATAAACAGCTAAGAGCGAAAGAATATTATGCGGGGAATCACTTTAGCAGAAGCTTTTTAATAAAGAGTGTCTCGATATTGAAAGCAAGTTGTTTCTTGTAGTTGTATTAAATTATGGGAAATATTCTGAATAAATCTTTTATTTTAGTAAAAAAATGTGTCGGAGAGGGGATTTGAACCCCTACAAGTTGCCTCACTAGATCCTGAATCTAGCGTGTCTGCCAGTTCCACCACTCCGACATAAATTATAGAAGTCTACATAATATACTGATCAGGTCTTCTATCTTGAAGTAGATTGTTAAGGTTGGTAATATTTTTATTTTCACTCAAGGAAGCATCAATTTTAACTATTTTAACAGTCTCTTTTGAAGATGGAAGTTGTATAAGTCTTTTCCCGGAAGGATCAACTATCTGAGATTTACCTGTAAATGCAAGTTTTTTCTTACCAACTTTTTCAGTTCCAACTCTATTACAGGTGGCAATAAAGACTCTATTTTCCAGAGCTCTTGTTATCATTGCATCCTGGCAGTAGGGCAAGACAAGGTTTGAGGGATGCAAAATGATATTAGCCCCCTTTAGAGTTAAGGTTCGTGCAGCTTCAGGAAAGATCCAGTCAAAACAAATCATTATACCAAAATTAATGTCTCTATACTTTGTAACTTTATAACCATTGAAAGATGGAGAAAAAAATAATTTTTCTTCGTTGAAAAGATGAACCTTTCTATAGTTGAGAAGAAACTCGCCTTCGGCTATAAAAAAAGCAGAATTAAAAAATCTTCCACTTTCATCTTCAGCATATCCACCGATAATGGCAATTTTTTTGTCTTTTGTATATTTTTTGATAGTATCAAAAACTATATTATCAGATCTTAGAGCTACCTTTTTAACTTCTTCTATGGAAGTAAATAGATAGCCACTTAAGTACAACTCGGGGAAAAGATATATGTCTGCTCCTTGATTTTGCTCTATTAAATCAAAAGATCTTTCAAGATTCTTTTCAATATTTAAATGATTAGGTTTGAATTGAACAAGAGCAATTTTAACTTCTTTCATATAATTCTCTTCTTTAATTAAAAATAAAAAAATAGCAAGAAATAATATTGCTATTAACCTAAAAAAGAGCAAGAATATAGCATAATTTGCCGTAAATATAGATCTAAATGACTAAAAAAGGATTTTATCCTTTTTAAAAGCAAATAAAGGAGTTTTTTATTAATATTTAATTCACAGGCAAATTGATTATAACAATAAAACAATAAAAGTAAATATCAATTTTATAAAGGATCCAAATAACAATAATGAACAAAGATGATTGTTGATTTTAGTTATTTGTTAGTTTTTAAGGCTTTGCTATACAAAGAAAATTTGCGAAAAACCAGTATTTTTTGCTTTTTACTTTTCTTTTTATGATCTGACCTGGAAAAGAATCGAATATCAAAAGCTACTCATTTGCCAGATGAGCTTATTTTTCTATGACTTTTGGCTTTTGATAGTATTGATAATAAATTATTTCCGGATTTTAGACTTTAGAAGGTATCGATAATAGCATGATTCCAGTACTGTAGACTTTTAACCATGAACTGTAGCATCTTTTTATTGAACTTTTTCTTATTTTATTTATCTTGTTTTCAAGATTAGCATATAATTTTTGCTTTTTCCGATTAGTTCCGATTAATTAGTATTTTTAATATTAAAACAAGATTTTATAGTTGATCTATGCTTTATTTATATATATATCAAGTTATTATATTTTTATCAGGTGAAAAAAAGGTATGAGTGAAAAAAATCAGGAATCATTTGAATATTTTGAAGAAAATTTTGATGAAGATTTAAATTCACAAATCAATAAACCAAATGATACTTCAACAAACTCTCAGGTTGATTACTTTACATTAAAAAAATTATCAAGTCAGTTGTATGCACAGTTTAAAGAGATCCAGAACTCCATTCCTTTAGATAAACTGGAAGAGCAAATCGCAGAACTAAACTCTCAGACTCAAGATGAAGTTTTTTGGTCTGATCAAGCCAATGCTAAGAAAGTTTTATCTCTGCTTAATAGATTGGAAAAAAAAATCACTTCTCTAAAAAAAATATCAAATGATTTCGAAGATCTTATGGCTTTTATCGAACAGGCGAACTCTTCTTCTACTAAAGATGTGAGTGATATTTATGCTTTATATCAAAGTATAGAAGCTTCTTTTAAAGAACTTATTTATATCGATATATTTAATCAGCTTGATTATTCAAATGCATTTTTGACCTTAAAACCTGGTGCAGGTGGCCTTGAATCTACAGATTGGGCTCAGATGCTATTTAAGTTGTATATTAGATATGCAGAGAGGAAGAATTTTAAGGTAGAGGTTTTAGAATTAGTTCCAGTTGAAGGTGGAGGGATAAAGGTTGCTACCCTGCATATCAAAGGCGAATATGCATATGGTTTTTTGAAGTATGAGACAGGGATCCATCGTCTGGTAAGAATCTCTCCCTTCGATAGCAATGCTCGAAGGCATACTTCTTTTGCTTCAGTATATGTATTTCCTGAACTTTCAGACGAAGTCGATGTTCAGATAAATCCTTCAGATATTAAGATTGAAACTTTTAGAGCAGGAGGTGCTGGTGGTCAGCATATAAATAAAACTGACTCTGCTGTTAGAATAATTCATCTACCAACCAGAATAACAGTTGTATGCCAGAATGAAAGATCCCAGCATCAGAATAAAGAAACAGCTATGAAGGTTCTTAAATCTAGGTTGTACCAATATTACCTTGAAGAGAAAAAGAAAAAAGAAGAAGAGATAATGGCTGAAAGAAAGGATATCTCCTGGGGAAATCAGATTCGTTCATATACATTACAGCCTTATACATTAATAAAAGATCATAGATCGAAATATGAATCTTCATCTGCTGATAGAGTTCTTGATGGTGATATTGATGATTTTATTTTTGCTATGATTTCTCTTGACTTTAAGAAAAAATATAACATAAATTATTAAGAATTAACAAAAAAAAAGTTTTTTTATAAAGTTTAAATGGTGGAATTTATGGGTGTTTCTATATTGATCGTCGATGATTTAGCTTTTGTCAGGATGATGATCAAAGATATCTTGATGAAACATGGCTTTACAGAGTGTTATGAAGCAGCTAATGGTATTGAAGCATTAAAAAAATACAATGAAATTAAACCAACTATTGTTCTACTTGATATAACCATGCCTATACTAAATGGTATAGAAACCTTACAGAGGCTTATGCTTGTTGACCCTCACGCTAAGGTTGTAATGTGCTCGGCTTTAGGTCAGCAGAAACTTATTGTTTCAGCTATTCGCCTTGGGGCCAAAGACTTTATAGTAAAACCTTTTAAGGAAGATAGACTTATTTCTGCTATAAAAAAGGCTATTGAAAAGTAGCGTATTCACTTTGGCTCTTGTTTTTTTTATGATTCTCTGTTATAAATCTTTTGATGAAAAATCCCAATAGATTTTCGTTCTTTGTTTTTTATAACAGGCGAAAGTCTGAAGTCAAAAGTCCGTTGAAAAAAGTTAAATTTTTTTCTAAAATTTACTTATATTTAGTTGTGAAGAGTAGGACTTGTATTTTGTTAAAATTAGCAAATTAGCAGATTTCTCTGTGTTAACAAAAAGAAAAAAGATCAAATTGCTGCATAAATCTGAATTTACAGAACCACAAAAATTTCATCTATAGTTAATATAAATGAAGATTGTAAAGAAGACTTAAAAGCTAAAGAATGCTATGAAAAAGATATATTTTTTTTATTTTGTTTTTATTTTTATGCTTATTGTTTTACCCTGTATGAGCATAAATGCCTATCCCGACATGATAACGATAGATCATCAAAGTGCAAAAGCACAGGTTGCTGTTTTTCCATTTAAATATCTTTTTGAAAATAAGCTTCAATATAATGCCAAAGTAACTGGCTTTGATGGAAGCAATGAAAACAAATTTATCGAGACAGCCTTAATATTTCTTATAGACAAATATATTGAGGGAAATGAACTAAAACTCAGTGTTAGAGAAAGAGAGCAACTTTTTAATTTTTTTATATTAAAAGTTCAAAATTTTGCCTTGAAAAATCGCTCAACATTTAATGATTTTTCCTTTTCTGAAAGTTTTAAAGAAAATTTATTTTCTAAACCTTTAATATTATCTAAAAGCCAAAAAGATAATGATGATTCCAGTGATATTATAAATTTCAAGTTTATATACAGGTATATTGCAGAAAAAAGATTAATTCAGATTGATTGTGAATCAAAAAATAATTTTTCTGATATAGTAGAGCTAAAAACTTTTTATCTACCTTATAATTATATAACTTTTTATGCAGATATAGAAAAACTCTTTATTCATGATATACTTTCCTTTGTTTTAAAACAAAATTTTTATCTTGTTGAACTTAATATAAATCATCCGGCTTTTATTGAGATTGATGGCAAAATTGTCACATTTTTTGAGTCAGAATCCTATCCTTCAACTTATCTGGTGTCTTTAAGTGAAGGTACTCATAACATAAAGATCTTTGCTGAAGATGCAAATACTATTGAGCAGAAGCTAAAAGTTGAAAAGGACACAAGGTTGAACTTTGAACTTCAATTAAAAGAAGCAAACTGTCAGGTAACAATAATAACTTTCCCATCATCGGCACAGATAAAGTTTGAAAACAATTATCTTGGCAATTCTCCAGTTAGAATAAATCTTTATGAGGGGAATCACTTTTTTGTGATTAGTTTAAAAGGTTATGAGTCTAAGGAACTACTCGTATCAGTTGGAAAAGAGGAGAAAGAAAAAACTTTATATATATATTTAATGCCAGAAAAGACTACTGATTTTTATATCAATTACTCAAAACAGATGATAGATAGATCATATGACTACTTCTGGACTGGCTGCATTGGACTTATGACATCCATTCTTGGTTATTTTATATATGATTATTCCTTTCAAATTGCCATAAATCCTGACTATACTTATCCCTATTTTGGACTTATTCTTGGTTCTGGAATGATAGTTTCTGGTATTGTTTTTTTTGCTATTTTCGAAATTCTTTCATTAGATCAGCTTATAAAATATTACGATTACATAAGGTACTATATAACTTAAATATTTGAGAGATTCTTATTTTTTGCCATTTTTTCCAGTTAGATATCTTTTCACCTTTGTTCCTGGTAATTAGCATGATTTCTTAATTAAATAAAATTATATTTTAAAATATATTTAAAGAAAAACTTGACTTACTTGCAAAATTTATTTTAATAAAATTAGCTTACTTATAAATTTTATTAGGAGGAAATATGAGCCACTATGTTGATGAAGTCATCAATGATCTTAAGACAAGGTATTACTGGGAAAAAGAGTTTTTACAGGCTGCTGAAGAGGTTTTAAATTCACTTAAACTGGTTGTTGATAAGAATCCAAAATATAAGAAATATAAAATACTGGAACGTATTGTTGAACCTGAAAGGATTATTTGTTTTAGAGTTCCCTGGCAGGATGACAAAGGTGAGTATCATATAAATAGAGGATATAGAGTTCAGTTTAATTCCGCTATTGGTCCATATAAAGGTGGTTTAAGGTTTCATCCTTCGGTTAACTTATCTGTTTTAAAGTTTTTAGGCTTTGAGCAGATTTTTAAAAATAGCCTTACAACCCTTCCTATGGGAGGCGGAAAAGGTGGCTCGGATTTTGATCCTAGAGGTAAATCAGATGATGAAGTTATGAGATTCTGCCAGTCCTTTATGAATGAACTTTTTAGACATATTGGACCGGACACAGATGTTCCAGCTGGTGATATTGGAGTCGGTGGGCGAGAGATTGGCTATCTTTTTGGCCAATACAAGAAGCTTGTAAATGAATTTACCGGTGTATTGACTGGTAAAGGTATAAAATGGGGTGGTTCTTTGATAAGGCCGGAAGCGACTGGATTTGGAGTTACCTATTTTGCACAGGAAGTACTCAAAACTATTGGGACTGATTTTAAAGGTAAAAAAGTTGCTATATCTGGTTTTGGTAATGTTGCATGGGGTGCAGTCACAAAGATAACTGAACTTGGTGGAAAAGTTGTTACACTTTCAGGTCCAGATGGTTTTATACACGATCCTGATGGTGTTAGTGGTGAAAAGATAGATTATATGATTGAGATGAGAAACTCAGGAAGAGATAAGGTTCAAGATTATGCCGATAAGTTTAAGGTCAAGTTTGAAGCAGGCAAAAGGCCATGGTCTATACCTGTTGATGTTGCCATACCATGTGCAACTCAGAATGAACTTGATATAGATGATGCTAAGCAACTCGTTAAGAATGGTGTCAAATGTGTTGTTGAAGCTGCAAATATGCCATGTACACTTGATGCTGTTAAGTACTTTATCGATAATAACATTCCTTTTGGACCAGCTAAAGCTGCTAATGCCGGTGGAGTTGCAACATCAGGTCTTGAAATGACACAAAATAGCATGCGACTTTCCTGGACAAGAGAGGAAGTAGATGCTAAGTTACATCAGATTATGATAAGCATACATGATGCTTGCCAATATTACGCAAAGGAATATGGTTGCCCAGGTAATCTTGTCAATGGCGCAAATATTGCTGGTTTTATAAAAGTCGCAGATGCAATGATTGACCAGGGTCTTGTTTAGCATAATTCTTTGTTTATTTGTGTTTGTCCGGCATTCAATCTGGTTTATTTACCATGTTTTTTGAATTCCGGGGGTATACTATTCAATGTTAACGTCATTGAAGGTTATTTTGCATAGAAAAATACTAGAACAATTTATAATTTTTATTTAAATATAAAATGGCTGGCTTATGCTGGCCATTTTTTAAGTTAGTTTTTTCTGTTAGTTTGAGCAGAATAAATAAGCATTCTATGAAATATAATTTTAGGAAAGCCGGGGAATAGAATGAAAAAACGAACCTTTGTTATTTTGATAGTAACTGTTAGCATAATTGCAATTTTCGCGATAATTTATACCCTTGTATCGACAGAAAATTATCTATATGGTAGTATTGATGGAAAATTTAAACATGCTGAAAAAACTTTAAAGTATGGGGATTTTAATATCAAGACATTTATAGATTATTCCAGCAAAAATAATCCAGTAATAGTTTTTATCCCAAATCCGGCATCTGGCTTTTATCCGCTTATAAGGAACTTTTACGGCGATTTAACCCGTGAGTTTACATTAATAACATTCGACTTTCCTTTTTCCGCAAGTTCATACAATAAAAATAAACATATTGCTGAAGACAATGGAGCTTCAAATAATAACATTATCTCTGATGAACTGCTCGTTGGAAGCCTGGCAAAGGTTGTTAGCTACTCAAAGGGCAGATTCCCAGGACAGAAGGTTTTCTTTTTAGGTTATAGAGTTGGAGCATCAATAGCGTTGATGTACTCGTATGTTGCCAGCAGGAATGATGAACTTACAAAGTTAAGAGTTGATGGACAGATACTTGTTGCGACTCAGATAGAGCAGGTTGATAAAGATACAGGCAAAATTTACGCAATGCTTGAGATTGCTAAAAGTCAGGCAGATGAAAGAGGCATGGAATTTTTTGAAAATATGTTAAAGAAAATAGATAATACTGGTTACGAATCACTGGATGAGAAGGAAAAACAAAAAATTTCTCAATATGAAAATGTAATGTTGAAGGACAAAAATCCTGGATTTTCCGATGAATTTAATAAGGTTCTTTACCAGGTTTTTGAGAATAACTCAAAATATTACAACGATGATTATACAAAGGGGATAGCGAATTATCAAAACTATTTTGTTAACCCGGATGTTTTGTATAGTTGCAACTTTTTTGATATTCCTACTATTTTTATACATGGTATGAAAGATTACCTTTCTCCTATATCAAAGATAAGAAGCTATTACCTTCAGATCGAAACTTCTTATAAAAATTTTTACTTTGATGAAGATATGGATCACTGGATCCTGTTTTCTAAGAAGGATTTTATTGTCAGTGCATTAGATGATCTTATCAAAAATTCAATAGAGGCTTATGGAAATTAAAATATAAAGTGCTAAAAAAATAACCTTTATTCTTTAATTTTTATTGAATAAGGGGTCAATTTTTTCCCAAAGGCTCGTTTATTCTTATTTGAATTATTGATTATGACTTTAAAGGTTTTATTATTTTTATCCAGATAATCTATAGATTCAATACCTTCCCCGTAAAATTTGGGTTTCATTTTCTCTTTTCTAAAAATTTTATGATAAAGAAAAAGTAATCCAATTGTTGATAAAGAAGTGCCAATATAATAAACTTTTCCTTTTCCAGAATTGTTTACACTGATTGCAGCAGAACCGTTGTAGTGTTTCTTTTTATCGGAATAACGAGCAATAACCTTTGCAGTAACTGGATTTAATATATCAGCCCATGCCTCGACCTTAAATCTGAATAATCCAATCTTGATATGAGTTTTTGTATTATTTAAAGATTCGAATCTGTCTATATTTATCCCTGCAAGTTTTGAAAAGTATCCGGGGAGTTTTAAGTTAATTGCTATATTGTCTTTATTTCTAATCCCTGTTCGCCAGGAGAGTATGAGTACGCCACCAGATTTTACCCAATCTTCAAGCTTTTTGACGAATTCTACATCACAAAGAAGGTAAAAGGGAAGACTTATAATCTTGTAGTCAGAAAGATTGAGATCCTCAATAGGTTTTATATCGACAGGAATTTGAAATATTGAAAATGGAGCATACCATCTTGTAAACTCAAACTCAAAGCCGACTTGAAGGTAATCATTCATAGCATAATATAGAGCTTTTGTTTCATACTGGTGTGAAAGAATTCTTATAGAATCTTTATGGTAAGCTATGCAGGATTTTGGTTTAATTGATGAAGATGATGCAATCCTGTCATAGACTTCTTTCTTTTCAATAAAATTGTTTGAAATTGCTTTTAAAAGATCTGTGTCGCTGTTATCATTATTTAAAATGCCATAGCAGAGTTGCTCCTGACCAAAAGGTGCGGTTCGCCATCTGAAGTAAAAAAGTCTTTCTGCACCAAATGCAACTGCTTTATCTGTCCAGGAAATAACCTGCTTTTCAGGAGGTAAGTAGCCAAGACAGTTGTGCCCCTGCATCGAGCTAAACTGCTCAAAGACAGTGAAATGAGGTTTATCCTTTAATCCTTTCAAATATAGCATGTTGAGGGTAGTAAAATAGTAAGGCAAAGGTTCATCTTGATCCCCCCATACAGGATAGTTATTTAGACCTATGAAATCATGTAAAGAGGTAAGTTGCTTTATATCTATATTGTTGGATAGCGAAGGCATAAAGACATCTGTCGCTATCCATTGATTCTTATTTATCTTACCACGTAAAATATCATGCTGGATATTTAAATAGTTTACAAAGCTATCTGACATAAACCGGCTATAGTCAAGAAGCATAGAAGGATTATGTGCTGCTCCATAAGTTTCAAGTGGAAGAGGTATATCAAAGCTGTGGTAAGTTGTTCCCCAGAAAATAGTTCCCCATGTCTTATTTAAATTATCTATTGATCCATATTTATTTTGAAGCCAGAGGTTCCATTTCTGCTGACAGTTTTTGCAAAAGCATCTATCAGAACCTTCATGACCTATCTCATTATCCAGTTGCCAGCCTATGATATTTGTATTGTCTTTATAATGATCTGCAATAGCATTGAGAAGCCTTATTGTTGCTTCAATAAAAGTTGGGTTATTCACACAAACAGATCTTCTTCCACCCCATTGTTTAGGTAAGCCTTTACTATTGATCTGAACACAGGAAGGATCTTTTTTAAAAAGCCAGTATGGAATAGTGGCTGTTGGTGTTCCTAAGACTACTTTGATCCCTTCTCTACTAAAAATGTCCACGACTTCATCGAACAGGGAAAAATCGAATTTTCCTTCTACAGGTTCTATCAAACACCAGGCAAACTCCATTATACGAATCATCTCGATCCCGGACTTTTTCATCCTTATTGCATCATCTTTCCAGAGAGTCTTATCCCACTGCTCCGGATAGTAGGCTACTCCTGCTTTAAAACTTTTACTCATAGAATCTCCAATCGGTTCAGTTAGTTTTCAGTGCATGCTTCAATAAGTTCTTGAAGTGTTCTGTCAGCTTCTTGAACTTGCACCTGACATGTTCCCACTTTTTCATGCCCACCTCCCCCATATTTAAGCATCAGTTTACCAACATTTACCTTACATGTTTTATTGATGATAGAGTATCCTACTGCAAAAACTATATTTTGATTCTGCTTTCCCCACATTACCCTGATAGAAATATTTGCTCTGGGAAAAAGACAATACTCTATAAATCTGTTTCCTGTATAAATTATTGGTGCATTTCTTAAATCTATTATAAGTACATTATTTTTCATGTAACTGTATTTTTTTATCATCTTTTTATATTCTTTTTGTTGCTGCTTATATCTTATTATCCTTTCTTTAACATCTTCAAGTTTAAGTATCTTGTTTATTGGAAGAACTCTACAATAATCAACTAGTTTTTCCATGAGCTGGTAGTTAGATATTCGGTAATCTTTATATCTTCCAAGGCTTGTTCGAGGATCCATGATGAAAGATAATAAAATCCACCCTCGAGGATGAAGGATCTCCTTTTTAGATAGATTGCCGGAATCAGATTTGTTAACTGCATTCATCAGTGCTTTAAACTTTTTAAACCTCGTTTCACCATCGTAATAATCATATATAACGGCAGCTGCAGATGGTGCTGGCTTACTCAAACCCTTATAGTTATAAGGAAAAGCTTTTCTTTCATCTTCACTCATATGATGATCAAACCAGAGTCCAGCACCAGGAGTGTAAGGGACATTGGCAAGAACATCATTTTCATTTACTTCAACGAGTCCATCCTGAATATCTTTAGGGTGAACGAATTTAAACCTATCTATTATTCCAGCTTCTTTAAGAAGTATTGCACAGGCAAGACCATCAAAATCTGACCTTGTGATAAGTCTCATACCCATCCTTATCTCCTTTTTTTATAAAAAGAAAAAATTCTATATAAATATGCTTCAGATAAAATTGTTGATTTCATCAAAATAGTTACTTATATCCTGGGCATTCTTCATAAACAAAATAATTTCTTTATTTAATTTTATAATAACAAGATATTTTTACAAGGGATAAAAAATAACTTTAAAATAGTTAAAATTAATTGCAAAAGAAAATTTAAACATCGAATCTTCAATTGGTATGTTACTAACTTTATTATTTGTAGCGCTCCTGAAATAAGGTATAAATTTAAAAAAACTATCTAACAAATAGATGCGGCAGAGCCATTTATTCAAAAAATCGGAATTACTAAAGCTATACTTGAGGCTTCTGGATTAAAAGAGGAAAAAGATAGTATGGGACTTTGACCTGAGAGCAGGAAGTAGTTTTCCTGCATATGGCATAAGTAAAATTGTTAATGATTTTTT
>JAAYUW010000104.1 GCA_012517545.1 Exilispira sp. | reverse complement strand
CAAGAAGTCCTTTTTCAACTCCTGGTATATATTGTTTTGGTATAACTCCTCCAACTATCGAGTTGATAAATTTGAATCCTTCCCCACGTTTGTTTGGTGATACGCGAATGGCAACTTCACCATATTGTCCATGCCCACCAGACTGTTTTTTATGCTTATATCGGGATTCAACCTGTTTTGTTATAGTTTCTTTATAGTTGACACGAGGAACAGCTGTTTCAAACTCTATTTTAAGTTGCTTTCTTATGCGTGAAAAATAAACTTCAAGATGAAGTTCTCCCATACCTGAAACAACATTTTGCTTTGTCTCAGGATCATAGCGGATAGTCAGAGTAGGATCTTCATCACTAAACTTATGTAAAGCGGCAATAAGTTTATCTTCAGTATTTTTATCTTTTGCGGAAATGGCAACAGAATAGACTGGTGAAGGTAGTTTATCGGAAAGGTAAATGTAGTTTATATCTTTTGAAGCAATTGTATTTGTAGTTGAGATATCATCTATTTTTTGAAGCACAATAATATCACCAACAGTTCCTTTCTCAAGTTCATCTATCTTACTACCAAAGGGTTGCAAAATCTTTGTTATTTTAAATTTAATATTCTTATCTACTATCTGAACTTCCTCATCTTTTTTAATCTCACCAGAAAGTACTCTTATAAAAGATAATCTGCCATTGAACTGATCCATAACGGTTTTAAAACAAAAACCACATATAGGAGCATTTTCAGATGTTTTAATATCTATTTCGGAACCATCAGATTTATTTTTACCTTTCAAAGTTCCTTTTTCGACCAAAGGTTTGAAGGAGCGATATATGAGATTTAAAAGAGGTTCAACACCAAGATTATCAAAAGTACTACCACAAAGAACTGGAATAAAAGAACCTTTGCTGGCTGTTTTGTTATAACCATCGAGCATTTCTTCAAAAGTCAGACTATTTCCATTGAGAACTTTTTCAATATAACTATCTTCCCCTTCAGCAACAGCTTCCATCAACTTCTCATAGTATTTATCAAGCCTGTCTTTATATTCTGAAGGAACTTCAGTATCTTTAAAGGTTTCTCCATCTTTTTTATAGGCCTTTTTAGCAAGAACATCAACATACCCGATAGCTTTTTTATTTGAAAGAATAGGGAAAATCAAAGGAATCATCGGTTTATTAAAGCTTTCTGTAAGGCTATTTAAGACTTTGTCAAAGTCAGCATTTTCTTTATCGAGTTTATTTATAAAGAAAATTCTAGGAATATTTTTATCTTCACAAATCTTATTATGTTTAACTGTTTCTATCTGAACACCTGCTTCAGAGTCCAGAACTATAACAGCTCCGTCAACAACCTGTATCGCTGCTTTAACTTCGCCAACAAACTCTGCTGAACCAGGGGCATCGATAAAATTGTACTTATAATCATTGAACTTGACACTTGCAACTGAAGAGTGCAAAGATATCTTTCTACTCTTTTCCTCTTCATCATAGTCGGAAACGGTGGTCCCCTTTTCAATAGAACCTTTTTCTTTTATAGCTTTGCAATGAAAAAAGATAGACTCAAGTAACATAGTTTTACCAGAGCCAGTATGTCCCAGAAGGATAATATTGCGAATATTTGAAGCTGGTACGGTAATCCCCATAATTCCTCCGAATAGAAAAACATTGTAAGAACCTATTGTCAATAAAATATTTTAAAAATATTTTAGTAAAAGATTATAAATATAGAAAATGAGTAATGTTATACAGCTTTCTCAGCAATAGTGTGTTTAATATGCATAATTATATCAATATGTCAATAATTGATTTTTGCCTTCTTCAGTCGAAAATATTACAGTCTAAAGTCCAGGGAAAGAATATTTAAAAAAAATGTGAAGGGTCCATATTCTTTTGCCTTTTACTTTTCTTTTATGACCTGACCTAAAAAAGATGCGAATAATTCATCTGTAACGGGAGCAACAGGGATGATAGACTCAATAGCAAACGATCCTGATTTTACTTCATTAAATAGTATAATAAATTGGAATGCATTAAAAGGGAAAAAGGCTGAAGAGATAAAAACCATACTAACTTCGTTATTTAATTTTCTTTCTGATACTGGATTTGCAGTAGTAGGTACTATGCTGAATAGCAATGGTTCTTCCCATATATTTCCTGTATATAATGGGCAATCTCTTGATATAAATTACCAATATGGAAATGGAGAAACATTTGAATGGGGTAGAGCAACATCAATTTGGGTATCTATTGGTGGAGAGAAAAGATGGGGTGCAATAATAGAAAATGCAGCTAACTATGGTACTTTTGAATTTAGAGATCAATGGATAGAAGATGAAACACCAGAAATTCTTAACGACTTATTAAAAGAATATAAAGAAAAGAATGGAAAAGATGCTGAAGGAGATGAACTAAAAAAATTAGAAGAACAAGCAAGAAAAAAAGCTATAGAAAGCTATAGAGATAATTTTTGTGGTGGCAAAGGTAAAGATACTGATGATGATTATCTATATAATTTTTACATATTAAATTACCCGGTTATATATTTAACAAATATATATTCTCAATTTTTCTTCACAAATATTCCTTTGCAATAAAAGTTAGGAGTAATTAAAATGAAAAAGATAATAATTTTTGCAATAATGATTTCTTTATTTATATTTAGTTTTGATTATGATAAAAACTTTAATTATTATAGTATTAAAAAATTTCTAGGTATAGGATATGATGAACTAAAAAAAATTAAATTAAATCCAGATATTATAGATTTAACAAAGGAAATAAAGTGGGATAAGATTTCGCTTTCAAAAAAAATGCAAAATACTATTTTTCCTATTGAAAATAATAGAGAAAACTATGGAGGTCTCTGGTGTAGCGATTACTGGAAACTTCGTAAATATGATAAAAATCAAATTTTAGAACT
>JAAYUW010000103.1 GCA_012517545.1 Exilispira sp. | reverse complement strand
GAGTTCAGGATTGCCATGCAAATCTTCGAAGGACTTACAGTTTATAATCCTCAAACTCTAGCACCAATGCCTGGTGTTGCCGAAAGATGGACAACCAGTAAAGATGGACTTACCTATACTTTCTACTTAAGAAAAACTGCTAAGTGGTCAGATGGTACTCCTATCGATGCTGAAACATTCAGATATTCCTGGCTTAGAGCTCTTGCTCCAGAAACAGCAGCTGAATATGCATATCAGCTCTGGTATATTAAAAATGGTCAAGCTTACAATACAGGAAAGGCAAAAGCTGAAGATGTTGGTATTAAAGTTGTTGATAAGTATACTCTCCAGGTTACACTTGAATCACCAACTCCTTATTTTATTTCTCTTATTTCTTTTCAGACATATATGCCAACTCCAAAACATGTTATCGATAAAGTTGGTAATGACAGATGGTTCCTTAAAGATAATATAGTTTGTAATGGACCTTTTAAGCTTACAGAGTGGTATCCAAATGACCATTTAACTCTGGTTAAGAATGACCAATACTGGGATAAAGGTAAAGTAAAACTTTCTAAGATTTTTATTTATGCAAATGAAGACAACAATACTTCTCTTGCTCAGTTTGAAGCCGGGGAACTTGAATATCAAGAAGGTGTTCCAACAGAGCTTATGGAAAAATGGAAGACAAAGCCAGAGTACCATGCTGCTCCGTATTTAGGAACTTATTATTATGTTGTTAATGTTGATCCCAAGCTTCAGAAGAACAACGCTCTTTTAGATGTTAGGGTTAGAAAGGCTCTTTATTTATCCATAAGAAGGCAATATCTTATAGACAACATTTTAAAAGCCGGTCAGATTCCTGCATACTCATTTGTACCACCCAATATGCCTGGTTACAAAGGTTACAGTGGACCAAAAGAAAACATAGAAGAAGCAAAGAAGCTTCTCGCAGAAGCTGGATATCCGAATGGTAAAGATTTCCCTGTTATGACCATACTTTATAATACAAGTGAAGCTCATAAAAAGATTGCTGAAGCTATTCAGCAGATGTGGAAACAGGCTTTAAACATCGATGTTCAGATAGAAAATGTTGAATGGAAGGTTTACCTTGATAGAGAGCATAAGGGCGACTATATGATCTGCCGTGCTGGTTGGATTGGTGACTATGTCGATCCAAATACATTCCTTGATATGTGGATAACTGGTGGTGGAAATAACTATGCTAATTATAACAATCCTAAGTATGATGAACTCATAGCTAAAGCTAAGGTTACTTCGGATCCAAAAGCAAGAATGGCTTTATTTAATCAAGCAGAAAAGTTGCTTATGACAGATTTCCCTGTTATTCCTATATACTTCTATGTCAATGTTTTTACTTTGCAAACCTATGTCAAAGGTTTTTATGAGAATATTCTTGGATTGCATCCTCTTAAGGAAGTTTATTTGATAAAGAAGTAACTCTTTAAGCTGTTAGGCTGCTCTATCAAGAGCAGCCTTTTTTATTTTATTTCCGTTTTTGTTTGATGAACAGGCAGTGAGAGAGTTATTTAATGCTCTAAAATGATTTTAAATTATTTGCTTTTTTAAATAAACATAGGTGTCTTCATTCAAAATATGACCTGAGTTTTAATTTATTTTTAGTGTGTACACACTTTCAGATAAATGAAAACTCAATTTTGAATTATAAGTAAATATATTTTTATGATTTAGATTAATTTTCTTGCAAATTTATTAAAATTTTATAAAATTTTTATGTCTAAATATCTCATGAAAGGGGATAATCAATGTTAAAATTTTTGCTTAGACGATTTTTATCATCAATACTTACAATGCTTATTATCATCACAGTTGCTTTCTTTATGATAAGAGCTGTCCCGGGGGATCCTTTTTCGACTGAAAAGAATATGCCGGATGAGGTTAGACTTAATATTGAAAGAAAATTTCATCTCGATCAACCACTTTGGAAACAATATCTTATGTACATGTCAAATCTTATCTTCCATTTTGATTTTGGTCCTTCATTTCGAAGTCGTGGATTTAATGTTAACGATCTTATCAAGCTATACTTTCCGGTTTCTTTACTCATAGGTTCTCTTGCAATGATTATTGCTATTATTTTTGGTGTTATCTTTGGCATGATTTCAGCACTAAACCAGAATGGATTCTGGGACTATACATTTATGTCATTTGCTATACTTGGAATATCAGCCCCACTTTTTGTAATAGTTCCTCTTATGCTCTTAATATTTTCTCTTCCAGGAGGTCTTCATATTTTACCTGTTGGAGGCTGGAAAAGAGCATCTGAGGTTGGAGTCCTGGGTATGATTCGTTACCTTGTAATACCTGTTGTTTCTCTTTCCCTTCCCTATACAGCTTATATTACAAGGATGACAAAGGCTGGTATGATGGATATAATAAGAAAAGATTTTGTAACAACTGCTAGAGCAAAAGGATTAAAAAATTCAACTGTACTTTTTCGACATATAATGAAAGGTTCAATCATCCCTGTCGTTTCCTATATTGGTCCTGCGTTTGCAGGTATAATAACAGGTTCAGTTGTTGTTGAGCAGATTTTAGGTATTCCAGGAATGGGAAGAGTTTTTGTCACAGCTGCTTTAAATAGAGATTACTCGATGGTCATGGGAGATGTCATAACCTATTCTGTTTTAATTATAGTGATGAATTTTGTTGTTGATATACTCTATTCATTTCTTGATCCAAGAGTTAAATATACTTAACCCCTGGGTTATCTTGCAATATTATGTAAGGCTTAGTTTTACAAAGAAAATTGTAAGTAAATATAGAAAAAGAGAAATATTAATCATTCAAAAAAGTTAAGAGCAATAAAATATAAAAATAATATAAATAAAAAATTATATCAATTGTTACCTAAAAAAAAGGTAGAATACCTATTTTTTTAAATAAGTAAGCATTTGTCATATGATATAAATTATAAAAATATCATACCGATAAGATTTAGATCAGGAGGAATTTTCTAATGAAAGAGAAAAAACAAAAAGTTAGAGAAACTATAGATACAGAAGAAGTCAAAGGTGTTTCGCTCTGGGCTGATGCATTTAAGCGATTAATGAAAAACAAACTGGCTGTTCTGGGTGGAATTATAGTTATTCTCTTTGTTCTTGTTGCCATCTTTTCTGATGTTATTATCATGGCAGTTTGTCATCATCCTCAGGAGTATATTGATTTTGATAATCCAAATCCTTTTGCAAAGCCATCTAAAGAGCATCTGTTTGGTACAGATCATTTGGGAAGAGATCTTTTTGCGAGGGTTGTGTATGGGAGTCGTATATCTCTATCGATTGGTTTTGTTACAGCGCTTGTAGCTCTTGTTTTAGGGGTAACTTACGGAGCTATTGCTGGTTTTGCACCAACAAAGGTAGATGAAGCGATGATGAGATTTGTAGATATACTATACGGTATCCCTTATATGTTTTTTGTTATTTTATTGATGGTTGCTTTTGGTAGAGATTTTTATATGTTATTTATTGGTATAGGTGTTGTTTCATGGATGACAATTGCCAGAATAACAAGAGGACAAATATTAACTTTAAGAAATAATGAATATATCGAAGCTGCAAAGTCTATCGGTGTGTCAAAAGCAAGATTAATATTTAGGCACCTGATACCAAATGCAATAGGTCCAATTATCGTATATCTTACCTTAACAATACCAAGTATAATGCTTCAGGAAGCTTTTCTTTCATTTTTAGGTCTTGGTGTACAAGCTCCAATGACTTCCTGGGGTGCTCTTGCAAGTGAAGGTGGTAACCTTGGAGCTATTCAAACTTACCCACATCTTATACTCTTTCCTGGTATTGCACTTGCCTTAACTCTCTTTGCTATGAATGCTTTTGGAGAAGGTTTAAGAGATGCTCTTGATCCATCAATGAAAAATAGAATTTAGAAATTTTTGATCTGCATAAGAAATATACTAGAAGAATTTTATGGTTTATAAGGAGATATTAAACGAAACTAGACAGCTTTATTGATTATTATATTTTAGTTATAAGGTGTAATTTTTAGTTAGAGGAGAAACTTAATAGTTTAAGTACTCTATAAGCGGATTTTTAGTAGATTTTGTTTAAACAATAATTTAAGGACTGATTATGCAAAAAGAAATATTGCTAAAGGTTAATGATTTAAGAACTATATTTAAAACTGATGAAGGGATAGTTCGAGCTGTTAATGGAGTTTCTTTTATTGTAAATAAACAAGAAACTATAGGGATTGTTGGTGAATCTGGTTGTGGAAAGTCTGTTACAAATCTTTCTCTGATGGGACTTATACCTTCGCCTC
>JAAYUW010000102.1 GCA_012517545.1 Exilispira sp. | reverse complement strand
TTTTATATCATTGTTTAGCATGAATGTGATTCTATTTTCATAAAAAAATCTAAGAATTAAATTTCTATCATCCAGAATAGTTCTATAAAGTAAAAATATTTTCACCTGAAAATAATCCTTTTTGTTTTCATTATATTTATACGCTCTTCCCTATTTTGTGAGCCCAACACTCGAAAGTTGCAGGTTAAGAGGTATAACCTGTCTAAATTATTTTCAAATGTCAGGGAAAAAAAGAAGGTAACCTGATTTAAAGTAAAGTTATAAAAATTTAAAATTGAGGTTATCTTGAATTTATACATAGTTTATTTTATATGATTTATGCAAAGATAAAAGGTAAGAAGCATATTTATATTTTTATGAGTAATTTGATAACAGATCAACCAGGCAATAATCGATTATCCAATCTTTGACTTCAATAAAGTATATTTGACAGTTTTTATAGCTACCAATTTTTTAAAAGTTTAAATTAGCTTTTTGCAGCTTTTCTAACTAATAATATTTTAAAAGTTTAAAGTAAACTAAAAAATATTATATTAAATGAGCTACTCCCTGTTAATGTGTACTTTTTAACATTCAAAAAATGATGTGTTGAATGGTATATACATACTCGTTCATCCAACAAGTGCAAGCTTATCTAAAATTCTGGAATATAGTTAGTAAATATATTTTTAAGAATTTCAACATAAAAAATATAATAAAAAAGGTCTGGAGCTGTTAGAATAGAAAGATGAAGATTCAATAACGAAGAGATAAAATTAAACCCAAAAGAGATAAAATGTTTGATGAAGCGCCTGGTATATATACAAGAATGCCTGGATAAAACTACACCTAAAAAGGGTGAAACTCTGGTAAAAGATCAGTTAATTAATAATAATAGGTTAATCTAAAAAAGAGATTTAAGATGAGAAATAATAAAATTAGAAAAAAAGATAATAAAAATAGTCATAGCAAAAATAAAAATGACAACAATTTCGACAATATCAATACTAACAATACCTATCAAACCAACCTTCAAAAATCTATACCGGAAGATTATCAAGAAAATTTGCAGAGAAATATTACAGAAGATGCTGATAAAGAATCTGATATTACTAAAAAAGATAACGTAAATAAAACAACCGATATTTCAAAAACGACCAATATAAACAAAAGATCTGGTGAAACTCAAATAAATGGTTTAAGTAAAGTCAATAAGATAACAAATCTAGCCCCAATAAAGACTTTTATAGATTATGTCAGTAGCTTCAATCCTGTTGTCTGGCTTTTAGTTCTCGCAACTTTTATAGAGTCATTTGGTAGATTTCTTGTAGTCCCATACTTAAGCATATACCTTTCGAGAAAGGGTGTTAGCCTCACATCGATAGGTGCTGTTCTTGGTATTGGTCCGCTTGCAGCCTTCTTTTTCAGTATGATAGGTGGTCACCTATCTGACTCGATAGGTAGAAAACCAGTTCAGATTATTGGCGTAATATTAAGTGGATTATCTTTTTTAGGATTTGCGATCTCGAATACAAATCTCTATCTACTTGCATTTTTCAACTTTTTAACAACAATGACCCGAACATTTTATAGACCAGCAGTAAACGCTGCTATAGCGGATATAACACCTATAGAAAGGCGAAGTGAAGCCATGGGGTTCACCCGTGTCTCGTTAAACCTGGCATATGGTCTTGCTCCGTTTTTGGGTGTACTTTTTGCTACCTATGATAAACCTATAGGATTTATAATAGCGTCAATTCTTTCCCTTTCAGTCGGTCTTTTAGTGGCTATAGCAATACCTGAAACGCATAAAAAAGTGCAAAAACAAAAAACTGAAAAGCGAAGTTTTAAAGCTGCAAAGCAAAATCTTGGAGAAAGTTTTAAGTCTTACAAAGTCATGTTTTTTGATAGATCTTTTTTACTATGGAATATAGCAAACATAGTTCTTGTTGGAGTATACGGTTATATCAAGAGTTTTTTGCCGATTCATCTTAACAATCAAAAAATGCCACTGTGGATATATGCAACTATGCTTTCAATAAATGCCTTTATCTGCACTATTTTTCAGATACCGATGTCTATAAAATTTGCAAAGGCAAAGATAGGTTTAACGGCTATGTATGCCATGATCGGTTATGTTATCGGCTTTACCATGTTTGGATTTTCAAAAAGCTCTCTTTTACTATTCATTGGCATGGTTATTTTAAGCACTGGAGAGATAATACATGCTGCAGTTTCAGTCCGTTTTGTTCCCGAGATAGCTCCCGAAGGGCTTCTAGGAAGGTATCTTGGTTTTAGTGGTATTCAGGAGCTTGGTCCATTCTTTTTTAATATAATTGGTGGTTTTGTTTTTCAAAAGCTTGGTGGGTCAGCACTTTTTCTTATAGCTGCTTTTGGTTCGATACTTGGCGGTGTTTTAAAATACCTTGCAGATAAAAGGATGATGCCTTTAAAGAGAAACTGAAAACATCAAGACAGATAAAAGAAAATAAAATAAAATTTTACCATGTTGAAAAACCTTAAAAGCTAATATAAATTAAAAGATTAAATACCTGGCTGGAACATTTCGAAGAATGGATAGCTATTGATAACCTCACCATCTTTATCAACAAGCTGAACAGAACCTGAAATCGTTATTCTTATTGGATCATCTTTATTTGTAGTATGAATCCAGTCATAAATGCTAAGATCAAACAAATAACTCATAGAACTTAAA
>JAAYUW010000101.1 GCA_012517545.1 Exilispira sp. | reverse complement strand
ATATTCAATAGAACTGCAACATTAGTACCGGGCTTATATAGAATTATCTAGCCGTTTTTTTACAAGTATTTTACATCATTCTGAGCCTCTAAGTCTCTTAGAATTACCAGTTAGAAAATACATTTCAAGTTATCCACCAATTTCGAGTTCAATCTCATTTTATGTACTTTATAAAAAATTTCAAATATTACCAATTGAAAAATTTTTATTAAATATTATAATTTATCTAACTATTTTTGGAGGATTTTTTATGTCAAGCAGTAAGTTAAAGATAATTTTGTTTACCTGTGCACTTATTTGTCTATTGTGCTTTTTTGGTTGTAATAAAAAAGCATCTTCCCCGGGTTCAGAAAGCGAAGGAACAGAATCAACCTATACCAGCGAAGAAAGATGCGCAACTACGAATGTCTATGTTTACAAAGAAAAAGATAAGGTTGGTAAAAAAGAATCTTACCTTACAACACTTGAGAAAGCAGAAAAAGTTAAACTTTTAGGTGTTGAAGATGTGCAATATCAGGAAGGTGATAAGATAGTTGTTAAAAGGATAGCAAATATAGAACTCTCAGATGGCAAAAAAGGTTATCTTGAGGAAAGATATCTTGCACTTAAACCTATAATTTTTACAACCGAATCTCAGCTGTTCGTTAGACCTGATGTAACATCTAAAGTTATCAATACGGTTAAAAAAGGACAGATGGCTTTTATTATAGATACTAAAGAAGATAACTGGGTAAAAATATATATAGGAAAGTTTGGTGGTTCTTATATAAATGAAGCCTGGGTAAATGGTGGATATTCTGATGATCCTCTTATTATAAGAGATGCAAAAGACTATGAAAATGCTCTATCTATACTTGAGAATGCTGCTAAAGAGACAGATGTTGCAAAAAAGAATAAACTCACAACAGATGCTCTTGCAATACTTGAAAGACTCTCTTCTGGTTATTCTGTCATATCACAGTTAGCCAAAGAAAAATTTGACGAGCTATCTTCAGTCACCTTACAAGAAGAAAGTACAGGTGCAACTTCAACTGAAACCTCAAGTGAAACCTCAACAAACGAGTAAGATCTATATTAAAAAAGACCTGGCACTTTAGATCTGTCAGGTCTTTTATTTCTATATTATATTTTAACGCTCTTTACCCTTTACAAGAGTCTAAAGTCGAAAGAAATTATTTTTTCGCTCTGCGCTTTGTCTGTATAGCTTACACAGAGAAAACATGCACAGAGCCTGAAAGTATGCTTTAGCCTGGAGAACCTTATTTTATAGCCTTTTGCGGACAATTTTCCTGACAACAAAAACATCTTATACATAGGGAATAGTCATAAACTGGAATGTTGTTCTTTCCATTTTTAAAGGAAAGAGCCTTCTTTTCTAGCGGACATGAATCAACACATATACCACATTTTATGCAAACAGTCTCATCTATTCTAGGATAATGATTTTCATTCACTTTTACTTTTTTAAAAATATTTAAACTTCTTTTAGTTTTACTGACAATGGGTTTTCTTTCAACATCAAAATCTTTGCAGTAAAATAATTCTAAAGGATCACCAAGAAGTTCGATCTCATTTTCATGGAATGTTCCAAGACCATCCTGTTTACCATATCGAATAGTTGCAACAAAGGCAGGCTCGAGATTTATAATCCTGCAAAAAACAGAATCCAGCGCAACAGGATCTTTTGAAATAAGTATGCAATTTACTTTTCTAGGTTTTCCCGAACGAGGTCCATTCCCTTCCATAGCCACAATTGCATCCATAATAAACAATCTTGGTTTGAGGTATCTATTAAGATCGACTAACATTCTTGAAAATTGAGATGCATCCGGGTATTTTACATGAAAAACACCCTTATTAAAGCCCAGAACACAACCAAACTGGTTTTTGATAGCTCCTGTTATCCTTGTAAACGCATGAGTTTTCATCTTTGATAAGCTTATTATGGCATCAGTATCAAAGACTGCATTAACGATATCGAAACTTTTGCAGACCTTGCCATCATTAAAAACTATTTTTTTGCCGTGTTCAAAATCTGCAAGAGGAACATTGTATCTATTTGCGACTTCAGTAAAGCCATTTTTTCTTAAACTCTGAACTGGATTTTCTCTCGAGGGACTATCACCATAGAAAGCTTCAAAATTATTATCTTTTACCAATCTACAAGCAGCCCCAAATACAGCTGGATGTGTTGTAACAGCTTCTTCTATAGTCGCAGAAGTAAGATTATTCGGTTTTAAGAGTATCTTCTCTCCTTCTTTGAAGATAGATTTAAAACCGCCTAGAAGTTCTATTCCATATTTTATTTTTTCATATATTAAATCTTCATTGTATCTTTCACACCACAGTAATACAACCTTTGATCTCACCTTTTGCATTATCTTCAAATCTCCTTTAAGTTAGACTAATTTTTTACTATTTTCAATCTGCTTGATATTATTCTGATATTCTTGCCATTCATCTTTATACTGTATAGGTTTTTTAATCTTGCCTTCAAAAAAATAAGCTTCTGCTGCCTTACCTATCCCATATGTACCACTGGAAGCTATAGTTCCAGATATTACAGATCCAGCAATTGGAATAAGTTTAACCAGTTGGTGAGCAACTGCTCGAAATGTAAACCCCGATGCAACAGTAATACCTGAAGCTGAGAGAAACTCTAAAAATGTTTCTTTTGAAATCTTTCTACATGATAAACCACCTATAAGAGTTACCAAAAGTATCTGCATGGGAGTCAGTATTATTATATCGGATATAGGTAAAGGTGATAGGCCAACAATACCTGCAATACTACTAAATCTTATGATTAGCGATGATGATAATTTTCTTAAAAGTTTTTTTCGTTTCTGTGCTTGAGCAAACTCAAGAACTGCATTTTCAGGAAGTTTTTGACCAATAAAGTCTATTAGAGTTTCGATATTCCATATATCATCTTTAAGGGAGCAAACCGGAATTATTGCTGTAATATCTTCACTATCCTTTATCTCATAGCCTTTGATCAATTCATTTAAATCTATAGGTGTTTTTGAAACAGTAAGTATTTCATCAGATGTATAATCGAGGATTTCTTTTAAAATACCAACCTTCGCCGGATAGTTTTCAAGTGGCCAGTGTCGTGGATTTTCTAAAGTATCAACTTTTGTTAAAACTATTATCAAAGGTATTTTGTAACCAAGTGTTTTGTTGAGCTTTGTCATCATTTTTGAAACCAGTCTAAGATCATTTGAGAGATTTCTAGTCTCAGGAGCACTTATCACGTGCATAATAATGTCTGGCTTATACTTTATTATTTCTTCAGTAAGTATTTGTTCAATATCATTTTTCGAGGAAATATGATTGTTTTTATTAATCTTTTTGTTTTCTTCAATATTATCATTTATGATATTTGATAATGAATTTGGTGAAGTACTTTCAAATAAACCTCTTGAATCTATTATCTCCCAGGAAGAATAGCTTTCTTCAAATTTTATAAGATAAGGGATAGATTGATAGGTAGTGGGTTTAACATCTCCAACCTCAGCAACATGTTTGTTTGCAAGAGCATTAATTAATGAAGATTTTCCATGCCCAGATCTCCCTATTAAGAACATTTTTGGAGGTCTGCTATCTTCTATAAGCTTTTTTATCTCTTCAAAAGCTGGTCCTAAAAGATTTTTTTCTATCCATACTTTTATAGAAGGATTGATATTCCCAACCAGTTGATTGAAAAGTTGATCAATTTCTTCTATTATCTCTTTAGTTTTCTGTTTGTTTATTGCCATTTTTACATCTCTATTTTAATTGTTCAATATAAATCTATTAAAACATAATATTAAATTAGTTCTATAAAAATAACGATTTTAAAATAGATGCTTCTAGATATATACAAAAGAGCTACCAATTAATATTTTAAATACATGCTTTTCAAGTTTTAATAGAAGTAAAGTAAGTAAGTTTTAGTTTGTATGATGAATAATCTGTTGGATATAAACAAGGGTAAGTATCATTGGTTAGAATTTCAATTCAGTCTTCTGGATATTATTTTTTTTCAATACTGCTTCAAATTAGCCAGATTGAATTTTTCACCTAAGCTTAATTCGATTTAATCTCAGAGAGTTGAGTACAACATTTATTGAACTTAAAGCCATAGCCAGTTCAGCAATTATTGGATTCAATAAGCCAGACATGGCTAATGGTATAGCTAAAATATTATAAAAAAAAGCCCAGAATAGATTTTGTCTAATTTTAGCATATATTTTTTTGGATATTAACAATAGATTCAAGACATTATCTGGATTTTTTGATGTCAATACTATATCTGCTGAGTCAATAGCAATATCTGTCCCACTACCTATTGCTATTCCAACATCTGCCTGTTTTAGAGCTGGGGCATCATTTATACCATCCCCTATCATAGCAACGCCAGCGTGATCATTCTGTAATTTTTTTATTATTTCGACCTTTTGATCTGCATAAATGTCTGAAAAATATTTATCTACTCCAATTTTTTCAGCAATTGCACTAACAACCTTTTCAAAATCTCCACTAAGTATAGCTGTTGAATACTTCATCTTCTTAAGTTCAGCAATAACAGCAGCAGTATTATCTTCTAATGAATCTGATAAAGCAAATATACCTAAAACTTTCAATTCTTTAAATCCTGTATTAACCTCTTTGCTATTCTCATCATCATCCTTTGTTATATCTGTTTTGCTTTTTTCCATATCGTTTTCAATAGATTTAAACATAATTGTTAGCACAATAGTTTTACCTTCGTTTTGCCATTTAGAAATCTTTTCATAAATATCTTGATCCAGATTTTTCAAAATTTCTTCATTTTTACTTTTATAGATCTTTAGCCTGTTGTAACCAACAACCTGAACTTTGTAGCTACCTATAGATCCTTCAAAACCAATTGAAGTAAGGTTTTTTAGGTTATAAACTTCGATATTTTTGTGTAACATATCTTTTTTGTTGTTGATAATAAAATCAGTAATAGCAATAGCATATGGATGATTGGAATGCCTTTCTATCTGGTATGTATATGGTATAAAATTATCATCAACCTCTATAAAATCAGTGACCGAAGGTTTACCCTTTGTTATTGTCCCTGTTTTATCAAATACTATAAAATCTACATTTTTTAGAATCTCGACTGCCTCAGCATTTTTAATCAAGATACCCCTGCTTGCTGCCTTTCCAAAACCAACCATGAGTGCTGTTGGAGTGGCAAGACCCATAGCACAGGGACAGGCTATAACTAAAGTTGCAATCATTGCATACAAACTGGCAACAAAACGTGATTTACTTGCATTAACCGGAAAATTAAGAAAACTAAAAATCCCTGAAATTGTAGCCTGAATACTATTTGCAAAAAGAGGAAAAAAATACCAGATTAAAAAAGTTAATACTGATATTGAAAGTATAAGAGGAACAAAGATCGAGGAAACCTTATCTGCAAATTCCTGGATTGGCACTTTGCTTTGCCTTGCCTGTTCAATAAGTTTGATAATTTGCGAAAGATATGTATCACCCCCTATCCTGGTTATCTTTACTACAATAGGTGAGCTTAAATTCAATGTCGTACCGATGACCTGATCTTTCTCACCTTTTTCAACCGGTAAAGATTCACCTGTAACGATTGACTGATCAACGAGAGTCATTCCTTTTATTATCAAACCATCTGATGGAATTTTTTCACCTGGTTTAACTAAAACATAGTCTCCAACTTTTAATTCTGAAATTGGAAGCTCCTGATAAACTGAATCAAAGTTATCAATTTCTCTATAATCTTTAAGTAAATGGGCACTTTTAACCTGAAGTTCAGTCAACTTCTTTATAGAATCATTTGCTCTATCTGTCATCTTTTCTTTTATATAGTTTCCAGTAAGATTTATGGCGATAATCATTGCACCAATCATTACAAAACTATCATCAATAACTCCAAAAATCTTCAAAATGCCTGTAAAGAATGAAAATATGCTTCCAATTGTAATAAGTAAATCCATCGTAAAAGTGCCCATGAGTAACGCTTTGATGCTTGAACTGATAGTATGCCACCCAAAAACAAATATAACAATTGAACCGAGAGCTATTTCAAAAAGATTCAGATATCTTGCTATGGATGTATCTGGCATTGAAAACATCGAAAATAACATCAAAAATAAAAGCGGGATTATTAATATCCAGCTAAAAATCATGTTTTTTTTTACCTGTTTTGATAGGTTACTTTCTTCAGACAGCGCTTCTTCTCGTATCTCATAACCAATAGAACTAATCTTTTTCTTAAGTTTTTCAAAGTCTGGAATTTTACTTGCTTTTACCCTGACCTTTTTTGATGGCAAATCGACTCTGACATCATTAATCTCATGAAATGATTTTAAAGCTTTTTCAACTGCTAAAGAACAACTTGAACAGTGCATACCTTCAACAGTATAATCGATTTCTATCGAATTATCTTTTTTTTCTTTTTTGTTACTCATATATTTCCCCCTTTTATTACACTTACTAATTTAATACTCAAAAATAAAATACCCTCATGAAGTATTTGGATCATAAATTGGTTTTTTGAATTGTTTTACATTACATTAAAAAAACCTTATATATTATAATTTGTCTTACATATACTTGTTGCGCAGGTACTTTTTGTATGTATTTGTATTGCATCTATTTGTTAACATATATTCACTTTAGCATTCTTTTAATTGTTTCAGCAAGTTCAACTATCACTTTATCTTCTCCATCTTTTATTTGCTGCAAAACACAACTTTGCATATGAGCAAGAAGTAGTTTTTCCTGAACAGATGCAAGGGCTGCTCGAACGCTTGTTATTTGATTTAAAATATCATCGCAATAGGTATCTGCTTCAATCATTCGCTTGAGTCCTCTTATCTGCCCTTCAATCTTATTTAATCTCAAGATCAAATCAGCTTTGAATTTTTCATCATGATGTGATTTTTTGCATTCATTCACATTAAAACCTCCATTATAGTTATACCCCCTATACCTATCTTAATTCAATCATAATATAATAAAAAAAAAATTGAAAGTCAAACTTTTAACAGATTTTGCAAAATTTTAAAATTTTGTTTAAAGAGTCTAAAGTTCAACTTTCAATTTGACTTTTAATATACTTTAAAATAATTTCTTAAATTAAGAATTTCTAATTTAAATAAACTATTTTTCACTACACATAATCCAATATTAATTGTTAGCCCTCTAAAAAAGATAAAGAGTTATCTTCTATTTTTTAACTTAATAAAGTGAAGAATCACTTATCGAAGACTTATTTAAAGAAGAGTGATAATAAACCATATCAGGCCAAAATATTCCATAGATGTATATTGTGTTGATATAATTAAGATTTTTTTATTATAACTCTTTTTGCTAAAAACACTTGATTCAAATAAATCGCAGCAATAATAACTATTCCTATTATATCTGTTGTTATTCCTGGATCAATTAGCATTATACCTGCTATAAAGAGTATGATTCTCTGCCAACTATTGAGATTTTTAAAAAAATATCCAGTTAAAGATGCACTTACTGCAGTCATACCAATTATAGAAGTTATTATGGATAAAATAATATGCCAGAATGAACCTCCT
>JAAYUW010000100.1 GCA_012517545.1 Exilispira sp. | reverse complement strand
TAAAAGGATTGATTTTATAATTTTTATCGGAGATTTTTTGAAAAGGTTAATTTTTATGTAATGTCTCATTGAAAAAATTGTATTACAAATAACGGTACTTCAGGTTGATGTACCTTTTTAACATTAAAGCAATATTTGTATAGACATAATATATACATACTAGTGCATCCTGCTAGTGCATACTTATTTTTACAAAAAGAAAGGGATAAATCCTTATAACAATAATGAACAAATATAATTGTTTATTTTCGCTCTTTGCTTATTGCAAAGCCTGGTATTACAAACTAACAAAGAATAAGAAGCTAATTTGCCAGGATGAACCTAAAAAAGATAGCATTTTGTTTTTTCATCAATTATCGCAAAAAATTCTCAAGTATTTATTTTTTGATAAACACGAGATCACCTTTTTGAGGCACTTTACTGTATAGCTTTAGTATCTTGCAGTTAAATGTCTGTTGAGCAATAGAAGTTATCTGTATATCTGCTATCAAGATAAGATTACCGCTTTCATCTTTCCGTTTTATGGTAAGTAAATCTCCAATCTTTAACTCTTTGCTTGAATTAAGATCTCTTAAAACCTGAACTGCTTCAGGAAAAACATTTAGTACAGCTCCAACTTTAACTTCATTTAAACTTTCCTGTATCTCAAAACTCGAAGTTGTTGAAGAGATATTACTTTTATAAACCCAGAATATTTGATCAAGAAGTTCAGTAGATTGAGCAGCATAGCTAGATCCAGGATATTTACCTAGAAGCTCTAATACATAAGAATAAGCATCATCATATTTTTTTTCTTTAATTGCGTTCTTTGCCTTTGTATAAAGCTTTGATGCTGCTTCTTCTTTAGCAGATTGTGCAAGTGCAAGTTCTGATTTTACTTTATATTCTACTACTGAAAAGGCATTTGAAGAGTTTTTATAAAGATTCAAATAGTTTAATGCTAGTTGCAATGCAATACTATATTTTTTTTCATCGTATGCTTTCTTTATTTCAGCATAAGCTGCAGAAGATTTTTCTTCAATCTCTTTTTGCAAAGAAGTAGTTTGACTTTCAGTATCCTGTTGTTGCTTTCTCCTTATAAGCGAAATGAAATCCTCAAAATATCTGTTTTGATTATCAGCGATAACATCATACTTAGTGAATGCTTGATAGTATAGATCATAAGCACCAGTAAGATCCCCTTTCTGGCTTTTAGTAAAGGCTAATTCGAGTAATCTGGATTTTTCTATTTTTTTATATATCTCACTTTCCTTTGTTTGAACTTCTTTGAATAAAAAATCCACAACAAATCTGTTAAAGTCCCTTTCGTCTTCCATCATCAGCGCTGCTAAGGGATTTTTATTTAAAAAGTTATAAAAATCTTCAAGATTCCTTCTCAGTTCTTCCTTATTTTCTTTTCTATAAGCTGTTAATATGTTTCTATAATAATTAGCAATAGTTTCTTTTAATTGCATAGCCTGTGCAGAAGTTTGCTTTAACTGCTCATTTTCTTTTTCTATCCTTTTCTGTTCTTCCTGGGACATTGCAAGTTTTTCCTCTGTAATCTTGAGTGATTGCTGAGTTTCTGCAATTTCCTTATTTTTTTGCTCAATCTGTGTTTCATAATCGTTTTTTTGCTCATTTAGCTGCTTTTCTTTAGCATTTACCTGTTCAAGATATGCCTTTCTTTCAATGTCTTTTTGTTCTCTAAGTTCTTTAAGCCTTTTATCTTTTTCTTCGATAATTTGTTTATATCGTCTATCATATTCTGCTTTGCTTATTAGACCTTTTGCAAGCTTTGCGTTTTCTTCATTTAATCTTTTCTGATATTCATCTTCTATCTCTTTGGTCTTTTGAATTAAGGTAAGATCCTGATTTTTTAAAAATTGATCTTTCTCTTTTTGAATCATACTAAGTTGCTCGGAGATAGCTTTTAATTGTTCGTTTAGCTGATCTTTCTCCTTTTCCTGCTTCTTTTGAAGCTCTTTTATTACTATGGATTCAAATGAACCAATAGTTTTGATATCCTCGGCTATTTTAGCTTGTTGTCGGGAAGAAGATAGGTTTATGGTAACAATAACAGCTATGGCAAGAAAAATTAATATAGAGTAAAGGATGATTAATTGAGGTGTAAACGATCTGGTGGCTTTTGAATATTTCTTTTGAACTTCATAAAAATTTGAAATCTTGAGTTTATCAATCTCTTTATCTATCTGAGAATAAATCTCAGCCTTCTTTTCAACGTCCATACTTGAAGCTGAATCAGAAGGTTGCATCAGTGATTTTTGCTCTTCCTTATCACTATTATCTTCCATCCCCACTTTAGACTCCCTGATTGTTTGTTTTAAATCAACAAAATCTTGAAAGTAAGTTTTTTCTATCCAATCCAAAGATAAAAGTTTTATATCATATGTTTCATTATATTTTATTTGCCTTAAAAGTAAAGAATTTGAATCCTGTTTTATTTCTTCATCAATCTTAATCTTATATAGTTGAAATGGGACAATCAATTTTACTTTATTATAACTGATTATATTATAAAATTCTATTTTATCAAAATTCTTTATCTTTTTATTTAACTCTCTTTGAATGATCGATTTTATAGATATAACATTCTTGATCTTTACAAATTCTTTCTTTTCTATTTTATAGATATTCAATTTTTCAGTTAGAACAAAACCAAAAACTTCATCTTCAAGTTTAAATACGAGAATATATTTATTTTCATCCACAATTGACCCCATCCAGGTATAATCTAATTTTTTCCCTTCGAATATTCATAAATAGACAATAAAATCGAAAAATAATTTATTGCATTTCAATTTATTTTTTATAAATTTGATTTCAATATGTTTATAAAAACCGGGTTATTTTTTAAACTTTTGATCTTATTATTTTTTATTTATGATAGACTTGCCTCAGCCATGAATAATAAAATTTTAGCAAAAAATTTATATATATAAAAAAAATGAAAAAGATAATCATTTTTTTATTTATCGGTTTGTTTTTTCTTACAATAATAGGTTGCTCTTTCACTCAAAACTATACAATTTCTTATAAAAATACTTCTATTAAACTTGATATCAATCTACTTTATCCTTCCTCTTTAAATATAAGATACGGTATAAATTCACCTGTTAAGATAAGTTCAGGAAACTCTTCAATCTCAGTCTACCCTATTTTACTGGAAGTAGATATTACATCAAACTATCAGTATATCATAGATCCATATTCTAGTTTTATCGTTTTTACTGATAACACTCTATATTTTCCAAAATTCCCAGAAGAATTAAAAAAAGCAAAATTATTTGATGAAATACCTGTTTCAAAAAAAGGTCTTATAATACTACAACCATTCACCCAGAATATAAGATTACTCTATTTTCTGAAACAAAATCCTGAAAAAAAGAAGTTGATTCTCTATTGTACCATTGAAAACAATCTTTATATAATTCCAACCAGATAATTACTCTTGATTTAATTTCTTCGATTTTTTTGCCATTAAATTTCATTCTTATAATTTCGTTGAAATAATTTTATCTGGATTTTATTATCTAATTTCATAAAAATTAAGTGTTTAATCCGGACGCTTCTGTGAAAAATAAACATATCATTTTGAATATATCATTTAATGTATGGGGAAGTCACTAGACGTAGGGGGAAGGTATACCAGAAGGTTGCTTTCTAAATCTTGGATGAACCAGAAGCCAGTTTTCTGGACTTTTCTTAATTATGCTCTCAAGGAATTTATGAAAAACATATGTAATTACAAATATCTTATAATTTTCATCCAGATCATTATAGTTAAAAAATGAACTTTCAAATAGTTTTATAGATCTCTGGTAAGTCTCTATATCCTTTATCTTAAAGCCATCGTTGATATCATACATAAGTTTAAATTCTTCCAGCTTCTTCAAGTACTCTGATCTTTCTATGTCAATATTGAAAACATTATAAAAACAATCTAAAAAATATTTTTCCTCAACTTGCATGTTATTGTATAGAAAATCAAATCTAATCTCTTCTGTTATGTAACTATAATATTTAAAATCCTCACTAACAAGAGAATATGCAAATACAACAGGAGCACCAGTTTTTAAATGAAGATAACTAAAACCCCTGCTTGCTGCAGCAATTTTGCCAAAAAATGGAATAAAAATATAATTTTTAATAGTATTTTGATCGGCAACAATGCAAAGCACCTCGTTTCGCATTAAAACTCTAATATATGAAATGGGAGAGGCAAACTTTGATATAAGCTTCATGCCGTATTTTGTTCTGAATTTAGTTAAATATCTATCTATTAAATGATTATCAAGTGGTCTATAGATAGCATTAAGTGAAAAACCTCGCAACTCTGCACTATTACCAAACAACTCCCAGTTTCCAAGATGTCCAGTGGCAACTATGCAACCCCTTTTTTGTTGCAAAATCTTTGAAATATTTTCATAACCTTCTGAAATAAAGCAGTTTGTCAAAAATTCTTTGTTAAAAGATGGGAATTTAAGTTGACAGGCAAAAAGTTCTCCATAAATTTTTGAGAACTTATTGTAAATCTTCTTCTTTTCTTTTTTTGAAATCTCTTTAAATATTATTTCAAGATTCTTAAAAGCAAAGTTTTTCTCTTTTTTTAAAATATTAAATATAAATACAAAAAATGTTCTACAAAATTTTCTAGTTGCATTAAAAGAGAGTCTTGAAAAAATGTTAAAAAATAATTTAACAAAAAAAAATTCAATTTTTTCTATAAATTTAGATTTCATTAACTTCTTTTTTATTTCTTAAAAATTAAGTTCTTAATCATATGAGTTAATCCAGAGGATAGATGCATTTCTCAACAGATTGAAGGACTAAAGATGTCTCGATCTTCTGTATTCCACCAATTTTTGATATTTTTTCAGAAATTATAAGTTTTAAATCTTCAAGTGATTTTGCAGTTATCTTGATAATAAAATCGAATCTTCCCGTAAGATGAAAAACTTCTAAAACTTCAGGTATGGATGAAAAATACTTCAACACTTCATCAATAGTTTCAGCTGAATTGTTGGATAATGTTATTGAAGATATAGCTAAAATAGGTCTTGATATGGCATTTCTATTTAAAATCGCCTTATATCCTAAAATTATCCCCTGTTGTTCAAGCTTCTTAACTCTTTCAAGAACAGATGGCGGTGAAAGAAATACTTTTTCAGCAATTTCTTTGTTAGGAATTCTTCCATCTTTTTGCAAAATATCAAGAATTGCTTTATTTTTTAAATCCATATAAGCCTCTTTTATAATTAGAAAATAGGAGCATTTTAACCCTGATAAAGTAGAGATTGGGAAAAATACTCCTACTGTCTTATTGAATATAATAACATTATTTTATTAATGATACTTCCTGGCAGTAAAATAATAATAAAAACAAAACCAGATAATAGTCAATTGCAGGAGAGCCATTAATTGCTTTTTAGAGAACTATTTGTTAACTATATAATTCTGTAAATATCTTTAGAAGTTCCTTTGATTCATCAAGCATATGCAGGGTAAATGCTGCATGTCCTTTTGTATAACCATTCCCTATGAGCATAACAACATCTTTTCCAACTCCTTCTGCACCCAGAGCTGCTTTTGTGAAAGAAGTAGCCATAGAGAAAAAATATATTAAACCATCGTCCCTGGTTGGTAAAATTGATGACATCTCTGTATTGGGTATGTTAACTGTATTGATCGTAACATCAGCAAGTTTTCCACCAGAAGCTTTTGTGAAAGCTTCAAGGACAGCAATAGGATTGGTGGCATCAACACAGATAACTTCATCACAGTAGCCAAGCTTTTTTAGTCTTTCTACTTTGTTTTGAGAATGACCAAGTCCTATTACTTTTCCATTTATACCTGTTCTTTTTTTAGCTTCATAAGAGCAAAGTAAACCAGATTTTCCTGTTGCACCAATTATAAATACAGTATCCCCTGGCTTAACAAGCTTAGCAACTTGAGGAGCCGCTCCGGCAACATCAAGTGCTGCTAATGCAACTGTTTCTGGTATATGAGAAGGTAATTTAGCCCAGATTCCAGATTCAAATAATATAGCGCTTCCCTCAATATCTACCTGTTCTTTATCCTGTTTGACTTTTACAATCTTTTTTATCTCTAAAGGAGTTGTAGATAAAGATACAAGAGAGGCTATTTTGTCACCAACTTTCAGGTCAATTTTGCCTTTTAAAGCATCCCCTATTTCGCTGACAATACCTATGAACATACCACCAGAACCTGTAACCGGGTTATGTTGTTTACCTCTTTTCGCAACTGTATCTAAAATAATTTCACCAATCTTCTTATCATCGCCACCTGCTTGTTCTTTTATCTGTGTAAAAGATGCAGAATCAATATTAAGAGTGATGACATCGCATTTAATCTCGTTATCATAGATTGTCATACTATTATCAATTTTCCAGGCAGCCTGAGGAAGAACACCTTTAGGTTCTATTACTCTATGTGCTCCATATCGATCACCTTTTTGCATAAAATTCTCCTTTTTTATACTTCTACTTGAAGCTATTTATTTTTCAAGATTTTTTTTTCCGAAATTTAATATTATTTGCATTTTCCTATATTTTTATATTTTTATTATATACTATGATGTTTACATTAAATTTATTTAAGATTATTGCCGTTTATCCTATTATTGATAGTTAAACAAGTAACTACAAGAAATAAGACCTGGATCTTACATCTGTGTTTGATTAATAAACAATTTAAAGTACTTATAAACATCTTTTCTGATTTAGAAAATAACAGTTTTATTAAACTGACTATAATATAATGAAAATAAGGGGTTTTGATGTATTGATGAAAATAGATTCATCGGGCAAATTATCCTGTCTCACTTCGTTAGTTTTCAAGGTTTTGTCATACAAAGAAAAATTACGAAGATCCAATTTTTGATGTTCTCTTCTTTTTTAGATTAAGGCATAAAAAGAAAAATAAAAAGCAAAAAATATAGGCTCTTCGCAATAAGAGAAAAGCGAAAATAAATAATCATCTTTGTTTATTATTGTTATAAGGATTTATACCTTTCTTTTTGTAAAAATAAGTATGCACTAGCAGGATGCACTAGTATGTATATATTATGGCTATACAAATATTGCTTTAATGTTAAAAAGGTACATCAACCTGAAGTACCGAAAAAATTATTCCCGAATTTTAGACTTTCGACTGTAATATTTTTGACTTTTGATTTTCAATTGCTATACTTTTGAAGATGGTATCCTTCTTTTTTTATCAGATCTATAAAGAACTTTAAAATCATCAAATAAAAAATCTTTTCAGCAGGGAATAAAGATGGAAAATATATTCGAAAAGAAAGAAATTGAAAATCTTATAATCAAAATCAAAACTGATATTTTAAAATATTCAGAAAACGCATATGCTCCCTACTCCAGATTTCGAGTTGTAGCTGCTCTTATAACAAAGAATGATATTTATTTTGGTGTAAATATTGAGAATAGAAGTTTTGGATTGACCATATGCGCTGAAAGGAGCGCTATAGCGCAGGCTATATCGAAGGGAGATAAAAGCTTTGAGGCTATAGTGATCTATTCACCAGACTATGATACCTATCTACCCCCATGTGGAGCTTGCAGACAGGTTATTTCAGAGTTTTCAAGTACTTTGCCAGTAATAATGCTTTCAAAAGATTTTAAATATAAAATGACAACTATCGATAAACTTTTGCCAGAAGACTCACTATCGAATTTCAAAGACCAGGACAATTAAAAAAAGGGTGGAAATAAGCCGAATTCTGTTTAAAGATTCATTTCTCTATTTTAAGAATCACTTCTTAAATATAGCGTCCTCACATGTTTTCCCCGGGTAAGGATCGTAAACATGCAAACTTGCTTCTGACAGGGTTTGCCTATAACCAGTTAAATACTGGAGTGTGAGCTCTTGCCTCACATTTTCACCTTAACCAGCGTCATTCTGGCTGTCTATTTTCTGTGGCACTTTCCAGGAGATTTCTCTCCAGCAGCCATTAACTGCTGTCATACCCTACGAAGTTCGGACTTTCCTCCTGACATAAGATCAGGCGAATCTCTTTCCACCCTTTATTAAAACTATACTATCTCTTCTTCTTCATAGTAAAGCATTCTCGAACAGTATGGACAGAATATTATTTCTTTTTGCGCCTTTACTCTATTTATTAATGAGAAAGGAAGTATCATATTGCATCCTGAACAATAGTTTTTATAAACTGGAACTATTGCTATATCACCTTTATTTACAATTATTCTATCGAATTTGTCTATTATATCCTGAGTAATACCTTCCAGGATTTCTTTTTTCTTAATTTCAAGCGAAGCAAGTTCATCTAACTTTTTTTGTTTATTTTCTTCTATATATTTCTCTTCTTTTATAAGTTCAGCTTTTAAAGTCTCAAGAGTTATCTTATCAGAGCTTATTGATTTGATTTTTTTATGTTTTTTTTCTTCACAATCTTCTATCTTTTTATTGAAATTATCTATCTGCATCGATAGATCCTTTCTTTTTTCTTCTCTTTCATTTTTAGATTTTAAGTCATCATCATCTATCAGATCAAGATCTTTAATCTCTTCATTTTTTTTATCTATCTGCTTTTTATACTGAACTATTTCTTCTTCGATCGCTGTAATCTCAACTTCAGCGCTTTGATTGTTCTTTTCTGTTTTATCTATCTTATTTATAATTTCTTCTCTTTTTAATGGCATAAGTTCTATTTCTTTTTTAAGGTTATTTATAGATTTTTGAATCTCCTGAGCTTTAATAAGTTGTGCAATAGAATTTTTCATTAACATCTCCTTAATTTACACAATGTAAAAAAGTTTGAGTATTTTCCATCATCTCAATAACTTTTTTTATTCATAATTAATAATAAAAAAAATGATGGGTATATTAAATAAATAAAAAAATGGATATAATTCAATAAAATATAGGCTCTTTGCAACCTCATAAAACTGCAAAGAGGTTAAATATAACATGAAGTTAAATATACTCAATTCTTTTATTTAATCAACACTATCTTTAAATTCGGAAATTTTATTTTTTCTATTTGGGTGTTGAAGCTTTTTCAAAGCTTTTGCTTCAATTTGCCTGATACGCTCTCTTGTAACATCAAAACGAAAACCAACTTCTTCAAGTGTAAGACTTGCTCCATCTCTTAAACCAAAACGATACTCTATGACTTCTTTCTCTTTTTGAGGCAAATCTTGAAGCAACTCATATATTTTTTCTTTTAAAAGTTTATATGTTAGATGCTTTTCTGGAGAATCACTTTTTGTATCAATGATAAAATCACTAAGTTGAGAATCCTCATCCTCACCTATTGGTGTTTCAAGAGAAATAGGATCTTTCATTATCTGTTGAATCTGCTTCAACTTATGGACTGGTATCTCAAGTTTATTGGCTAATTCTTCCATAGTAGGCTCTCTTCCAAGCTGTTGAGTAAGATTCTTATTTTCTTTCAGCACTCTGTTCATCTGTTCTATCATATGAACGGGGACTCGTATTGTCCTAGCTTGATCTGAAATTGCTCTGGTAATAGCCTGCCTTATCCACCAGGTAGCATAAGTTGAAAATTTATAACCTTTTTTATATTCAAATTTCTCGACTGCCTTGATAAGACCTATATTCCCTTCTTGAATAAGATCAAAAAAGTGTAACCCTTTATTTGTATATTTTTTTGCTATAGATACTACAAGTCTCAGGTTTGCCTGAACTAGTTGTTCTCGAGCTGACTTTATCTTTTGTTCACCTTCTTCAATTATTTTGAACTTCTGTACAAAATTATCAACAAATTCACCAGTTTCTATCTGTATTCTTTCAATGTCCTGTTTGTTTTCATCTATTATCTTTTTTAACTGAAGTTGTTCCTCGAAATTTATGTTATAATGATTATTAATCTCCTGAATTGCCTTTGTTTTTGATATAATACCTTTTATGCTCTTATAATCATCAAGATTAACTTTGTCATATCTTTGATCTATATATTTTCGAGTTCTTTTTATACAGTTTCTATAAAGATCATAGTATACTTTGAGTTTTTCTATAATATTTGAAATCTCTCTTTTAGATATCTTTAGTTTTCTAAACTTCTTAGCGAATTTATCGAAAATCTTATCTGTTTCGTCTTGATCTTCTTTACTAAAATCATTATAAGAAGTAATCTTTTTCCTTATAAGATTTTCAACTTCTGTGTAGCTTTGTTCATATAATCTTGTAAGTTCGTGTAAGTTTTTCTCAAACTCTTTTCTTTCCCGACTTACCTCATCATCATTTAAAGTTATATCAATATCAAAAACAGTAAAAATATCTATGTTTTTCCTGTTATCAATAATATTTTCTTTAAAATACTTTAAAGTATAGAACATCGTTAAAAGAACCTTCAAAACTTGCTCTTTTCCCTCTTCTATCTGCTTTGCAAGCTTTATTTCTTCCTCTGGAGTTAAAAGAGAAACCTTGCCAATTTCCTTTAAATATAAACGAATTGGATCATTCGGCAGTATAGTAAAGTCAGTTTCAATATATTTCTCTTCAACCTTTATCTCTTCTTCATCAACTTCTTCATTATAAAATTCCTCGATAGTATCATCATCAAAATCAATGTTGTAATCTTTATCAGATGAAAAAAAATCAAAATCTTCAGATTTTGTCCTTTCATCAACAACTTCGATATTTTTACTGCCTAAAAATGAAAGTAATTGATCATAAAGATTACCAGAAAAATTATCGTCAGGCAAGAAATTGTTAATTTCATCGTAAGTCAATTGACCTGTTTTTTCACCTAACAACAATAATTTGCGAAATTCTGGATAATTTTCAAAATCAAACATAAGAATTAACTTCTCCTTACATCCCTTTTAAAGCAGATGCAATAATTTTTATAATACAAAATTTGAATAATTTCAAGTATTAAAAATTAAATTTTGAATTTTATATTAAATTCTTATAATTATTAATTGCCATGTCCATCAAACATGAATCGTTAATTTTATCTAATTTTTAAAATTAGCACTGTTATTTTATTTCACAATGTTTATACCAGTCGAAAGTCGGAAATTTAAAGCCCAGGAATAAATTATGGTTCTTCATTTTTTAATATAGGTAGCAATTCATTCAGAAATATAAATCCTTTCACTCTTCGCTTTTTTATCCTGGTAATATTTCTCTTTTTAAAATATCCTATTTCCTTTCGCTGCAATAAATGCATCTTATTTTGATATTTATTAAACCACTTATTTATTTACCCAATCCTTTTCTAAAAGCTTTAAGACGCTGAATATTGGAGATAACAAATTGCTTTTTTTCTAAAAGTTCTGCAGGGTAGCTACCATTTTTTTCTTCCTGCTTAATCATATTATTTATTTCATCAAGTGTTTTTTCAAGTTCTTTCAATTTGAAGTAAGCTAGATAATCCTCAAGAAGAGACTTTTTATCCTCTATCTCAGAGATTGCTGATTTATTCATATATGCTAACTCTTCATCATTAAGGTTGTTTCTTAAAAATTGTTCCCTATCATTATAATTTATCGAAATAAGAGCCTTCTGATAGAACTCTAACCCTTTTTTGCTGGATAAAACTGAGGGAGAAATATATCTCTTGGCTTCATTTATGAAATCTTCAGAATTTATTATAAAACCTACAAATTCCATCTCAACTTTTTCATTTTCGTCAAACTTAGATGATTTATTTATATTGTTAGTATTAAAATCTTTACCTCGTTTTGCATTATTGTAAAAATCAACTATTTGCTGTTCTGAAAAAGCAGAATCAAGCTTAGATGCCCTTTTTATTAAAGAAAATGAAATAATATCATCATTTAGAGAAATTAAATAGTTTATAAAATACTTATAAACTTTTGCGATATCTCTTGATCTCTCTTTCAAATATAATCTATTATATAGCAATTCGTCAATACTGGATTTAGAATTTTTTTTAAAATATTCCAACAAAGTTTCTGAATCACTCTGCTCGCCTTTAAGTTTTTCATTTTTGTGGATAAACTCATCAATATCCTTAATACTATCTGGAAGCGATATTATTTTAAGCTCTGTATTTAAAGGTATAGCCATCTCAACAGCAGTTAGTGTTGCTTTTTGACCGGCACTATCCATATCAAAAAGGGTAAAGATCTCAGCAAACCTCGATGAAAGCATTTTTATCTGGTATTCATTTATTGCAGTTCCAAGTGGAGCAACGGCAAATTTTATGCCTGATTGATAAAGACTAATAACATCAAAGTATCCTTCAACAAGAACTATACCGTTGTTTTCTTTAAGTTTTCGAACATTTGCATAATTGAAAAGAATATTACCTTTTTTAAATAGAACATGTTCTGGACTATTAATATATTTTGGTCCATTTTCCTCATCCAGACGTCTTGCTCCAAAGGCAACAATCTCACCCCAGTTGTTCTGTATCGGTATCATTAACCTCTGATAAAAAAATGGAGCATACCCTTGATTTTTTTTATTTAAAAGTCCTATCTCATATAGAAAATCCAGACTTAACCTGTACTTATTGGCTATGGATTCAAAAAATCTCATATCTGAAGATGTTGAAAATCCAAGCTTAAAATATTCAATTGTTTGCGCGGAAATCTTCCTATTTTTAAGATAATTTAAGGCTAAATCTGACTTAAAAAGATTTTCATGGTAATATTGTGCGGTTAATGCGAAGATCTCTTTTATAATTTTTCTATTTATTTCATTTTCATCAGATTCTTCATATTGAATCTGTATGTTTGCGAGATTTGCAACTTTTAAAATAGCCTCATAAAAATCACAATTCTCTATCTTTTGGACAAAGGTAAATATATCCCCCGATGCTTTGCAACCAAAACAATAAAACAGACCCTTCATATCATCAATATAAAAAGAAGGAGTCTTTTCGGCATGGAATGGACAAAGAGCTCGATAATTTTTACCTGTTTTTTGAACTTTAATATAATTTGATGCAAGCTCTGAGAGAGAAATGGCATTTCTAACTTTTTCTATTGATTCTTTAGAAATCTTCATTTATCAAATTTCAATAATTAATATTATCTTTCGCTGAATTCATATTAACACATAATTTTATTTTGGCATTTTAATCATATTAATTTTTTTAAAACAGAAATTAGGCATGTGTATGGCTAAAACGACATAATATCATTAAATAAAGAAATTAAATAAAGAAATTAAATAAAAAAATTAAATAAAAAAACTAAATTAAAATGTATAAATCGGTTTTATAAATTTTGTTCTATACACTGGCAAAGAAAATGAATAAAAAAACCATGCATCTCCTGAATACGAGGTGTATCATCAGAAGGGAAAAAAAGAGGATAATCACACAAGCTTCTCATCTTGCCACCATTTTCGCCAGTTAACCCAACACTCACAATATGCATTTGCCTGGCTTTTTCCAGTAAGTTTATTATTGAAGGAGAATTTCCAGATGTAGATATGGCGATTAAAAGATCATTTTCTTTTCCCAATCCTTCAAGTTGCCTTGAAAATATATGCTCATATCCAAAATCGTTTGATATAGCTGTAAGTATTGAAGTATCTGTAGTTAAACTAACAGATTTCACCGGTTTTCTATTCTTATAAAACCTGACCATAAGTTCAGCTGCTGCGTGTTGAGCATCTGCTGCTGATCCACCATTTCCGGCAAAAAAAATTGTGCTATTAGCCTTAATAGTTTTCTGACATATTTCTATAATGAAAAGCATTTTATCAACAAAAGTTGAATCATCCTTCATTTTAATAAAAGAATCACAATGTTTTTCAAAACTTGATATAAAAATATCTTTATTTTCCATGGTTTTTCCTATTTATTCCTATTTAAATGTTATAAATGTCAAACCTTCTTTTATGTATCTTTTAAGATACAGCCTTTCCTGGCGTCACTGGAATAAAATATCAGGACAATTAATATTATAAAAAATATCGACAATATATAAAACTTTCCAGTCCAAAATTTCATATTGTATATCTATTTTATAATAAAATGGCAAATAATTTAAGGAAGTTTGAAGATAATCAATTAAAGTTTATGTCTTATAATATTAAAGCAAAGCAATAGGCAAATCAGATGAATCATAAGTGTATTCAAAACCAATGTTTATAGTTCTATTATAATTTTCTCCAAAATAATATGTTGTTGGTAAAATTGAAATATTTTTTTTAGCAAAATATTCAATATATTTTTTATCTTTAAGGTTTGATGATTCAATAAGTACTCCAGAAAATATTTTTTTTTCAAGTATAGTATCTATCTCCGGAACAGATAAATTTATAGTATGAAAAATGAGTTTGCCATATCGAAAAAAACCTAAAGTTTTAAAACTATCTATAGGATCAACCATATCGCTTAAAGAGCTGAATCTCAAGCTAAAAAGCCACTTTACGAAATTTAACAGTGGTTCACTGGCTTCAAAACCTGCATAGAATCTATAAACATTCCCACTTAAGATATTTTCTTGACTTTTCAGTATTGTATTTGCGATAAGAAAAGGAGATGGAGGATACTTGCTTTTATCAAAGTAAGAAGCTTGAAAATAGATTGAGTATTTTCTCAAATCCTGCTCTAATCTATAAATATTATTTATGAATCTCGAACTATTGTCTTTCACAAATTCTATAATTTCTTCTGGAAGATTTTTATTGTAATAAAACGATACAAAAACTGGTCTATCTTCAAAATAAGATAACATAAATATAGATGGAATATATCTTATCCCTGAAGCATTAAGAGCATTAAGGTATCTTTTTTGGATATTCCCGGATAGAAAAAAATGAGGAAAACTAACTTTATCAAGTTCATTTTTCTTGCAAAATTGGATGGCATCTAAAACTGATAGTGGCTTTTTTTTATCAATATTAATACCAATAAAATAATCGATCTTCATAATTTATGTTATTAAACAATAAAATTTCTAAATGTAAATAAAATAGGATTTTTTTGCAATCTTGAAAAAAATAGGTTCAAAAAAGGTGAAAATAGTATAAATAAAGAAAAAAGCGGTGATCCTTTTAATGCACTACAAAGTGTTATCGCCACTTCAAAAAAACGATAAAAATTTAAAATTGGAGGTATATTTTAGATTTATATGGTAAGAAAAAGCTAAATTGGCTTTCCCATGGAGTAAAATGGTTTTATCTTCAAAGCGAAAACAGGAGCGCTATTAATAGAATTTAATTATCCTGGAAATAAGGAATACAACTATGAGATCTATCCCGAAAATCCAGGAATAAACAGCCGTAAAATCTGTGCTATTACTGGATATAAAGAACTTATAAAAAATGTTAATAGTTTAAATTTCGATTACAGTACCCTTAATAAATTTGTTTTTTTCAGAACATGGATGATTGTATAAAAAATAACGAAAAGATATTTGTGCAAATGCTCTATCCAGATAACTATTATAAAATAGATCTTGCAAATCGAGAAATTAGAAATGAACTTATAGATGGTAAGTTTCTTGAGCTAATTTATTATCTTTTTTATATTGATCTGCCATTTTACTCCATTCTTGTGGACAATAAACGTAGTTATTTTGAACTCTATCTATCAAATGATGATTTATAAAGAATTATACATTATGATTTAGTTGTTGAAATTAATAAAAATATTTATCAATTTAGTGGCCAGTAGGTGGGGCTCACTGATGAAAACAATAATAAATAATTTTATTTTTATTTTTTTTATTTTTATATCAATTATTTTTTCTTCAATTAATATTTCGGGGGCGGAAGTTCAAATATATCATAATTTTAATTTATCTTTTTATTGCAGAAAAAGTTTTATCAACTGGGATGTTGACTATAGCTTATCATTAACCGTTAGCCAGGCATGGATTAAAGCAAATCCGAGCGGTGGATGAGGTTATTCTTTTGGATGGGAAATAGCCAACCGGGATGAAGGACAATTTAAAAATCCATCCGATATAATAAATAATAAATCATATTTTGGTGGCAGTAGCACTATAGTCGGTAAAGACTTGTTTGAGTTATTGGGTATAATAACTGTTTTTGATCAGCCATTCGATCTTTCTGTTATTAATTTTTTTTTCTGAAATAAATAATATCTGTAATATTCCTGTATTTATAAGTATAGGTTCTATTTTTTATCCATTTGAAATAAAATTTAAAACTAACTTTCAAAATAAAAAAGATTTAAGTCCATATTTTAAGTATTTGACCGGGTTTATTTTTCAACTATTTTTAAGTGAACTTCTTTAGCAAAAGAAATGATAATAAATTTCTATTCAGGAGGATTTATGGTTAAATTTATCGATTCAAAAATTATTCATGAACATCTTTTAGATTTTATTAAAAACTATCTTAAAGAAAGTAAATTTGATAAAGGTTTTGTAGCACTTTCAGGAGGACTGGATTCAGCATGTATCGCATCACTTTTGGTTGATTCTATAGGCTCAGAAAATGTTATAGCTGCCTTTTTTCCATCAAAGATAACAAGCCCTGAGAGTGAAAAACTTTATTTTAAGTTAATCGATCAATTGAATATTAAAAATCACCTTGAAATTTCAATAGAGCCACTGATAAGCAATTTTGCTTCAATAGACAAAACACTTTTGGTTGATAACGAAAAAAATAATTTAAGGTTGGGAAATATTATGGCAAGAGTGAGAATGATTCTATCTTACGATATAGCCGCGAAATACAATGCACTTGTCATAGGAACTGAAAATAAGACAGAATTTTTGCTTGGGTACTCGACTCAATGGGGTGACTCAGCTGCAGCAATTCATCCCATGGGAGACATATATAAGACCGAGGTATTTTCTCTTGCAAGTTTTATGGGTTTACCAGAAGAGACCATTAAAAGAATCCCCACAGCCGAGCTATGGCATAACCAGGAAGATGAAAAGGAGATAGGTGTTTCATATAAAAACGCAGATGCGATACTTTATCTTCACTTTGAAAAAAATTACAATGAAAATCAAATTATTTCTGAAGGTTTTGGTGAAAAGGATGTTATGAGAGTTTTCTCGCTCGTAAAAAGAAGCTGTTTCAAAAGAAGACTACCCCTGTGTTGCTCTATGAGTGACTGCAGAAAAAATTAGATTTTGCTTTTTATTCTTATTTAACATTAAATTTTTTTGATTAACCTTTAATAAATAGGAAACTGATGAATAACATACCTGTTAATTTTTTTTGAATATTTTTGAATATTTTAATTGGTAAAAATAGTTGTAAAATTTTTGAAAGAATATAAAATTTGAATGTTGATATTGTCTTTATAAAAGTATTAATCTACTTTATGGTTTAGGCTTATTTTTTTTAATCTTTCCTTATCAAAAGGAGTAATATTTAATGGAACAATATATTCTCGAAATGAACCATATTACAAAAAAATTCCCCAAAGTTATTGCCAATGAAGATGTCTCAAGAAACTTAAAAAAGGGGGAAATTCTTGCACTTCTTGGCGAAAACGGCGCTGGTAAATCCACTCTTATGAATATTCTCTATGGTCTTTACAAACCCACATCTGGTGATATCATCCTTGAAGGTGAAAAAGTTGTTTTTCACTCTCCTAAAGATGCTATAAAGCATAGGCTTGGTATGGTTCACCAGCACTTTATGCTTGTTGAAAATCTCACAGTGACTGAAAATATTATACTTGGTGAGGAACCTTCAAAAGCCGGTTTTATAAGCTATAAAGAAGCTATTAAAAAGGTACAGGAGCTTTCCAACAAATTTCAGCTTGAAATAGATCCTCTTGAAAAAATAGAAAATCTATCAGTTGGACTTCAACAAAGAGTTGAGATACTCAAAGCCTTATATAGAAAAGCAAATATTCTTATCCTTGATGAACCTACAGCCGTTTTGACACCACAGGAAGTAGAAAAACTTTTCACAGTAGTAAAATCTCTTGTTAATAATGGAGTCTCAGTCATCATAATCACACATAAACTTGAAGAAGTGCTTGAAGTCGCTGATAGAGTCTATATTTTAAGAAGAGGAAAGGTTGTTGGAGAGAAAAAGACATCTGGTGTTTCAAAAAATGAACTGGCAAATCTTATGGTCGGTAGAGATGTCGTTTTAACAGTTACTAAGGAACCAAAGCAAAGAGGAGATAAGCCTACTATCTCAATTAAAAATCTTACTGTTCTAAACGATAAGATGCTAAAAGCCGTTAATAATGTTTCATTCGATGTTTATCCTGGTGAAATAGTTGGTATCGCAGGAGTTGATGGAAACGGTCAATCGGAACTTTCTGAAGCTATTATTGGTTACAGAGAAGCAGAAAGCGGATCGATTTTTTTTGAATCGCAAGAATTAAAACTAAATGAATCTCAATCATCCAATTTTTTAAGAAAAATGGATCGATTTTTCTTTAACTCGATAAATGTTAAAGATAGGCTTGAAAAAGGGATATCTATCGTTCCTGCTGATCGTCATAGACACGGTTTAATACTTGAAATGCAGGTTGCAGAAAATCTCATACTTGGTTCTCAACCAAAAAATAAATTCTGGAAAAATGGAATATTAAAATGGAAAGAAATATATAAATATTCTGATGAGCTTATCAAGAAGTTCGATATAAGGACACCAAGCTCAAAAAATCTCGTATCCAACCTTTCAGGTGGAAATCAACAAAAAGTTATTCTTGCAAGAGAATTTTCAAAAAATTTAAAGTTTGCACTTATATGCCAGCCAACAAGAGGTCTTGATGTTGGAGCCATCGAATATATACATAAAAGGATTCTTGAACTTCGAGATGCAGGTTATGCTGTATTACTCATATCTTTAGAGTTAGAAGAAATTTTCTCACTTTCAGATAGAATACTTGTTATGTATAGTGGAGAAATTGCGAGAGAATTTGTTACCGATCGAACAGATCAGATGGAAGTTGGATTTTATATGATGGGTGGTCATAAAACTAAAAGAGAAGCATGATTCCAGCTTTCAGATTAAGGAAATTTTAATTTAAAATTAATAAATAAATTTAAAGGTTACCCCATGAAACTCAGCAGAAATACGCTTTTCACTATATTAAGCCTTATCGTTTTTGCAATCGGACTTACTTTATACCTGGGTGAATATTTTATTGGTCTTCTCTTTATATTGGGCTCTATAATGATCTACTCTTTATCATCTTACTTTTCAAATAATAGAGAATCATTCATCGAATTGCTAAAATCAAAAGCAAAAACGATAGTTTATCCTTTTATAGGCATATTTGTCGCCCTCATATTGGGTGGTATAATAATGTTTATCTCTGGTTACAACCCATTCGAAGCCTACGCTGCCCTTTTTTATGGCGCTTTTTATAAGAACTGGAGTACATCAGTTATAAATGCTGTTCCGCTTATCTTTACTGGACTTGCCATAGCTTTTGCGTTTCAGGCGAATCTTTTCAATATTGGTGCTGAAGGGCAATACTATGTTGGAGCTATGGTAGCAACTTTACTCGGGATAAACCTTAACCTTCCATCCTATATATCTATACCTATAATATTTATAGTAAGCAGCGCAATAGCCGGTATTTATAACCTTATTCCAGCTTTTCTAAAGGTAAAAACAGGAGCCAGTGAAGTTATCACGACCATGATGTTTGCACATATAGCCAGGTATTACTCACCTATATTTATTAGAGCTCATGGCGGAGATCCTTCAGCTGGGTCTAAACATCCTTATTTTACCGATAAAATTCTCGATTCAAATTGTCTTACAAAATTTAAAGAGTTTCTTCCAAAATCAGACTATCGAATTCATATAGGCATTTTGATAGCCATAGTTGTTGCCATTCTTGTTTACTACATATTATACCATACAAAACTTGGCTACGATATAAGAGCTGTTGGAAAAAATGTTAATGCTGCAAAAATGCAGGGGATTCAAACTGGAAAGGTTATATTTATTGCTCTAATAATCTCAGGCGTCCTGGCAGGTCTCTCTGGTGTTATTCAGGTAACTGGTCTTGAACATCGAATCTATCAGGACTTAAATGCAGGCTATGGGTGGAATGGTATATCTGTTGCATTACTTGCATCGAATGACCCGATAGCTGTCATATTTACAGCGATACTCTGGGGAGCTCTAGATTCAGGTGGCCAGTATATGCAAAGAAATCTCGGCGTTTCTGGTGCTATAGTTGAGATTATCAAGGGTATAATCCTATTCCTCGTAGTTGCCAGATATATCTACAATTATTTTTACAACAAATATTTCAAAAAACAGGTTTTTGTTAGCCCTGAAGAGAGAGTTTAAAACAATACTATTTGCTATAAAATAAAATTTTTATCAAAATAAATTATAAATTTTTCATAAACATCCTGAATTTAGCTATATCTTGTTTTTAAATTAACTTTATCACCTTTTGGTTCTTCTACAGTCTAAAGTCTAAAATCCAGGAATAATAATTTTTAATACAATGAAAAGTTGAATTTAGTATTCTTCTACTATTTCTTTATTTTCACAATTTTGGTTTTCATCAAGAAATCTTATCATAAAAGTTAAAAGCATAACACGAACGAGATTGATCTTATGAATTTTTAATAATAACTTGATTATTATCTTTAATCTTTTATCATTAATAAAATAGATTCTTAACTGTCTCTTTTATTCAACCTATCTGAACACCTGCCAGAATTCAGCAAGCATAAATTTTGTTTTTATAAACAACATAAAATACTTTATATGCTTGCTTATGTGTAGCAAAGACGGGCAATAAAATATTTAAGGTGGCAATATTAACTATGAAAGAAAAAAAATTAAATATTCAAGAAAAAGAAACTTTACAAAAAAAAGCAAATAGCTCCAACAAAGATAGTCCTATAAATAATATTGGGAAGATTAAAGAATCTTCCCGAAATTCAGATATGAGTCTAAAAAAGGGCCAAAGAATTGAAGCAACTCTTGTTTTTGCGGATATGAAAGATTTTACAAAGATGACAGAAAATCTTGACCCGGAAGACGTTGATAAAATTATGAATGAGGTATTTTATCACTTTGAAAAAATAATAAATTCTTATGAAGGATGGGTAGAAAAGTATATTGGGGATGCTCTGGTTGCTGTTTTTGGTGCAAAAATTGTTCATGAAGATGATCCATCAAGAGCCATAAATGCTTCTTTAGATTTTTTAGAGTCTCTATCATTTATCAATAATGAGATTAAATCAAAGTATAATATTTCTCTTAAAGATATTTCATTCAGAATAGGAATACATACAGGGATTGTCACAAAAGGGAAAAGAGGAGATTTCGATGTTGTTACCGGTCATTCTCTTGCTATAGCCTCAAGACTTCAATCCGTTGCAGCCGTTAATACAATACTTATTTCAGATATAGTTTATGAGAAAGTTAAAGAACATTTTATCTTTTCTGCTCCAATAAACATAAGCGTAAAAGGTAAATCTTCACAGCTTATAGGTTATGTTGTTCTTGGAAGAAATCAGAACATCTTATCTTACTCTACCTCTTTTGTTGGAAGGAGAGCAATTCTTGATAATATACTAAGAAAATACCTAAAACACGACGATAGAACAGGGTTTTGTTTCTATATTTGGGGAGAAGCGGGTATCGGAAAAACAAGACTTATGATGCAGTTTATTGAAGAGATTAGAAAATTTCCAAATTATAACTCTCCTCTTTTGTATACAAGAGCATCTCCATATGGAAACTCTGATTTTTCTATAATCATCAAACTTATCTTGTTTTATCTTAATCTTTCAAATATACCAAATATATCTGAAAATGAAATTTCAAAATCATTGTTTGAAAATGGAATAAACTTTGAAAATGAAAAAAAACATATTTTAACTGAACTTCTCCGGGCAAAAAACTACAAAAGATTCGATGAAAAAAGGATTTTTGACATTTTGCTTGAAGTCTGGCAGAATATTATTAAGAGATTTGAGAATTCTATTTACGCACCTGTCGTAATAATAGACAACATTACATTCATAGATAAAAAGAGTAGAGATTTCATAAGGTACATGATAGATCATATAGATTATAAACCTTTCTTTCTTATTAGTGATAGGATATTTGATCCAAATATCTCCAAGATATTTCCAGAAACTGAAGAACTGCTTTTGCCACCTCTTTCTAAAGAAGAATCAAGGCTTTTAATCGAAAAACTCATTAATATCAAGATATCTAAAGCAGATCTTAATTATATTATTGATGAATCAAAAGGTAACCCATTCTTTATCGAAGAATTTATCAAATATATCAACCAGGAGCAAAAGTTTACTCGTGTCCCTTCATCTATTCAGACAATAATACTTGCTCAAGTTGATAGACTTTCGCCTCAACAAAAAGAGATTTTGCAAAAAGCCTCTGTTATTGGCTCAACATTTTCACTTGATGAACTATCTTATGTACACTATAAAACCAGCTCTAGTAAAGAAAATCTTGAAAATGATCTAAATGAATTACTTAAAGCTAATATTATAGAAAAAGTTGGAAAACAGTATAGATTCAGACAGGAGATGATTCGTGAAGTCATATATTCCACAATTTTGAAAGAAAACAAGATTATTCTACATAGACTTGTTGCTTTTTATTTCATGAGATACAAGAAAAATGAATCCATTAAGATAATACATCATCTACTTTCAGCAAATGAATACAATAAAGCCTACAAAATATTTAATCAGATGAGTAATCATACTATGGATCATGTCCCTTATATCGATAAACTCTTAGAGATTATTCCAGATCATGACATACATAAACATACACAGCTTTTGTTTGTCAAATATGCAATACTTAACAATAATGGCTATATTGACCTTGTCCCGGCAGTTATAGAAAAAATGAGTGAAAAGGTTTTTTCAATCATTGACACAAAGGCTTATGCTGAGTTTTATCACATGCTCTCGACTTTTGCCTTTGAAAGATTTGACTATTATAATACCGAATTATTTGGTTTAAAGGGTTTATATTACTATAAAATTTCTTCAGAAGAATATCTTAATGAAAACCTGTACCATAATCTTCTTCGTTTCACAGCGCTTGCAAGATTTTACAAAAAAAATATAGATGGAGCAAAGATCCTTCTGGTTCAACTTCCTGACGATAGCGTCGAAAGCATCTACCTATCTTCTCAGATATTTTTCTTTAGCGGTGAATATGAAAAAGGTCTAGATATGCTTGAAAAACAATGCGAAAAGATTAAGAAAGGAGAACTTGCAGATGATTTTGCCATGACAATATTTTTAACTGAACTGATATTTTTTTATTATGAACTTGGAGCTTTTAGCAAAATTTATGAAACATGCAATCTTTTCGTTGAAAAAGTGATACCCACATATAAACAGTATTCGAGAATCTATTCATACTTTGGTATTTCAGCATACTACCTTGGAAAGCATGAAGAAGCCTTTGAATACCTTAAAAAAGCAGAGTATAATGCAAGACAATTAAATAATAACTATTACAAAGCAAGAGTTCAGGCTTTTATTTCGGAAGCCTATTATATGTCATCAAACCTTTCAAAAGCCTATGAATATGCTTTTGAAGCATTGAGAATCTCGAATTTAAACTGTGATCATGTCACAAGCTGTGAAGTTTTACTTCTTCTTGTCCTTATTTCCTTACAAAAAGATGATTTCACAAAAGCAAAATTTTTTCTTTCCGAAGTTTTAATATATGAAAACTCTTCAATACTTCTCGAATTTAAGTATAGACATCTTATATATTACCTGCAATATCTTATAGATGATAAATTAAACTCTGCTGAAAAAAAGGAAAAACTAATTAATGCTGCAGAGATACTAAAAAATAAGCTTAAAAATATAAGATCAGATGATTTAAAAGATTCATTTTTAAAGATGCGATTCAATAAGAGTATCTTAGAGGAGTATGAGAAGTTAACAAAAGCTATATAATAATTATCTGGATTTTGTAAAATCAAGATGTTTTTTTATCTCAAGATCTTTTGGAAGTTTTTCGTATGCCTTCGTAAAATACTTTTTTGCAGTCTCAATATTCCCAAGTTTTAGATATGCTAGGCCAACAGTATCTAGCCGGGCTGGATTTTCTGGGTCTTCCTCAAGAGCTTTTTTAGCAAATTCAAGACCTTTTTTAGGATCTATGCCTGAATCTATAAGAAGATAAGCCAGTGTATTCATAGCATTGAAATTATCTGGTTTAAGTTCCAGAGCTTTTTTAGCATAAATTATCGCTTTTTTATAGTCATTTTTCTTATGATATAGAGCAGCAAGTGCATTATAGGCTGCTGAAGCCTCAAGTCCGGTTTGAACGACTTTTTCAAAATAATCTATCGCAATATCAATAAGATTTTTTGTCGAATATATATAGCCAAGTATAAGATTTGCTTGTTGTTGGATCATAAAGTCTTCAGAGCTTTTTGAAACAACTTTAAGATTTTCTATTGCATTATCTATCTTATTAAGCTTACATAGCGCAAGTCCTTTGAGATAATTTGCATGAAAATTGTTATTGTTGAGATCAAGCGCCTTGTTAAAATACTTTATAGCTTCTTCATAGTTATCTTCGTCAAATAGAATCTTACCTCGGGTCAAATAATACTCTTCTTTGCTTTCCATAAATCCGATAAATCCTTAGTATATCTTTAGTAAATATGCGATATCCTTAAATAAGCAATTCAAGCAAAGCAAATAAAATAGGCTCTTTCGATTTTAGACTTTATCTATAAAGTAATATTCCTGAACTTTCAACTTTCTACCGTAGCAAACAGCGAAGGGCAAAGAAAATATAATTAAAGCAATAATTATTAAAAAAAATTTATCGTAAAAGATTAATAAAATAAAAAAATGAGTTGTTTAACTATTATAAATACTATTTAACTATTTCTGCACAAATACTAAGCATAGCAATTACAAATGGCTATAAACTATATATAATATATTTTAACTTATTATCAAGGTTAATAATATATGGGCAATTTTTGTCATTTATAATTAAATAGCATGATTTAATTTCAAATCTTTATTTCTATTTTTTTGTAATTACTTTACATAGGTTGAAAATCAAAGTTCTGGAAGAAAACTTCTGGACATATCATATTCATGAGTGCATTAACTTCTTTGAAAAAGCTTGAAGACCATAATTGTATCAAAAATAAAGTTTAAACCACCAAAAAAATTTCTATAAATAAGGGAAAAAGTGTTAAGTTTTTTTCTTTGTTATACTAAAAACTCTCAAAAAAGAAAACAACAGCTTTAGAAAATACCTTCTATTGCTTCTGGTATTAATAGGAGCATACCTGGAAGAATATAAAAAAAAGGTGAAATAGAAATATTACCTTTTTTTATCGCATAAAGATCTGTATTTTCAAAACTATCTTTTTCTGATAATTTACCAATAAATTCAAAATAACCTTCTTGATCTTCGCGGGTACAATTTTCAAAAACTACATCATCATCGTATAATCTCGGTTCAAGAATAGTCGCAAAAATATTGTTAGAAGGCTGTTTTGTAAAATCAGGAAAATTAACATTTAAAATGACACTTATATTATTTAAATTTCTTTTTTGATAATAAGAAAATTTTTCTTTCGTATATTTTATTGCTCTTTGTTTTATAACATCTTTCTTCTCAAGAAAAATACTGGCTATTTTTATTATTAAATCAGAAAATGAAGAATCAATAAATGGAGGAACTGCCCTTGCTGAAGAGAAAGCGATTGAATCTATCCCTTCCTCCGCTGCGCGAAAAGCTGCACTCACAGTCCCAGAATAAAAAACATCAGTACCAACATTTGCTCCATGATTTATACCCGAAAGGACAAGGTCAAAATCTACATCATGAAAAAATCCTTTTAAAGCTGCAAATACACAATCAACAGGAAAAGCATCCAGGGAATACTTTTGTTTATTCAGTCTTTCAAAATAAATTCTTTTATGGAAACTCATTGAGTGAGCTGAGCATGATCTATTGCCATTAGGAGCAACAGTATATATATCTCCAAGGGGTTTTATAGTTTCTTCAAGAAAATTTATCCCTTCAGCAAATATACCATCATCATTTGTTAATAAAATTTTCATTATCATCCAATTTTAATTTTAGCTATTTATAGAAATTCCCGAAAATAAATAAAAGAAAATGCCGGAAAAGGGATTTGAACCCTTACAAGCTGTGAAGCTCGCGAGATTTTGAGTCTCGTGCGTCTACCAATTCCGCCATTCCGGCTCTTTAAAATTGTACGCTCATATTTGCTTTTGTCAATATTTGTTCTATTATTATTGTATAAAGCAAATTAATTTTGGTTCATCCGGCAAAGTATCTTCTCACTCTTCGTTAGTTTTCAAGACCTTGCTATACAAATATTGCTTTAATGTTAAAATAATATTAAAAATTTCATAAAAAACTAAAATTCTTGAAAAATAGGAAAAATATGACTCAAAAAATACGTTATATTTCATCAATTTTTTTAGCATTAATCTTGTTATCAATAGTTAGTCAGAATATTTTTGCTCAGTTTTCATTATCTTTAGGATATAGTTATGTTAATATATATTCGATTATAGAAACCAATTACCTTCCTTCTATCGGTCTTAATTATCTTTTTTCTTCAAATATATTTAATTTCAGTTTTAAAAATTTATTTTTCTATTCATTAGACAATTATTTTCTTGATTATCTCAGTACCTTTATATCATATACAAAAAATGATAATATCTTTTCTCTTTATTTTTTATATGAAGCTTTTGATTTTATCTTAATAAATGATGATTATTATCCAGGAAATATATTTTTCTCTCAAATTAAATATGCAAACTCAAAGAAAAATATTTTTTCAATAGAGGGATATTTTCAATATTATCAACTTATTAATGCACCAATTGACTCCCCTCTTTCTTTTGAAATAGATACAAAATATATTGTCCCTTTTTCAAAACATTTTTATACAGCATCGCTTTTATTAGACTATCAAACAGATGATACATTTTCTTCATCTTTACTTAATGCTGAGTTATCCAATCTGTTTACATTTTTTCCAGCTTTAGGTGAAAGTCTAAAGCCTGAAATAACTTTTATTGGTGGGTACTCTTATAATGACACTAACGGTAATTATGTTGGCATAAGAATTTCAAATATTTTTTCCTCGGCTTTCGTAACTACAAGCACATTCTCTACACAGCTTTTGATTGAATATAAAAATTATTTAACATCAGTTCTCCCTGATGATAAAGACATCTTGAATATCACAGAAAAGATATCATTAGCTTCTTCTATCTCAAATGACTTTTCTATTATACCGAGTATTATCGTCTCATTTAACTATTTCCCGCAAGTCGCTGTGCCATCTTCAGATAATAGGATAGAGTCCGTTTTACAGGCACTTGCTCTGTATAATTTTAATAAAATTTTATCAATTGATATCCTTGCTAAAGTTAATTATTCGTACTGGGTTTTAAATGAGGCAAAAAATAATCTAAGTCTTGTGCTTGAACTTGTTTTAAAAATAATTCCAGGCGAAACTCTTTTCATTATACTTTTCAATGACATTGATGCAACATTTTCACAAGATTATGAGCTTACAAATATCTATTCTCAGATAAAAATAATATTTTCTTATATCTTTTCTAAGAGTTTTTCGATAAATGCAACCATAAGTTATAAAAATTATATAAATGAAATATTATCAGCATCGAATGAATACTTTTATGTTGATCTGTTCATTACTTTTATTATTTAGAAAGGTTTGCAGTGATTCTGTAAAATTGCTATTTATTCAGAAATTTATTTTTTGTGAGAAAAAATTGTTCATTTTCTTAATGTAATAAAAAAAGTGATAGAATATTAACTTAAAAGAAATAAAAAACGGTTAATTTAGCTTTTATTATAAGAAAAGCTGAAAAATAAAGGATATTTTATACTATGAAATTTAATTTCGTAAAATTTAATAAAATTGTTTCTATTATTTTTGTCCTTATAGTTTTTTTGATCTCATCCGAAAGCCTATTAATAGCTCAAACTTCAAGCCAATTTTATGTTTTTTACACGGAGGGAAAGACTCAATATAAGCTATCAAATTTTGAAACTCCATTTGATCTATTTTATGGTTCACAGATACCTGCTTCTTGCTTATTATCTACTGAAAATAATAGTTTTCTTGAAATTCATTCGGATAATCAGATTATAAGGCTTCTTCCTCAATCAATAATTGAAATAAAAAATGGAAATTTTTTCTTATTAAAGGGGTATATATATATAAACACTTTAAAAGTTTTTCTTGTTGATATAGAAAAAACAAAGGTCGCAATAAATCCTGGAGTAGTTGTTTTAGGTATAGATAAGGTAAAATCACTTTACTTTATTACCGATAGCTCAATAACTCTCAATAATGAAGATATTATACCTTCTAAATCGGAAAGGACTTTTCAACTGATCGATAATAAATTTGTCAAAAGTAAGCAAAAAATTTCTTTGAAAAATCTTGAAAAATTTGACAGTGAGACATCCGATCAGATATATCTTTTAAACAATCTTGTGGATATTTTTCTAGACAGATTCTTTAAGATTGTAGAAAAAAATAACTCATTTATTAAAGTCATCGATGAGTCCACCCTGACACTTGCTAAACAGAAAGAAGAGATAAATGAACTTTTACCCTTACTTGTTGACTCCCATTCTAATATAAAAGATAGACTTATGATATTTTCAAATATCTATCAGACTATAAATGAAAAGCTGGAGCAGTTCAATTTACTAAAGGATCATTATCTCGAATACTATTTTCAGGTTAAGAATTATATCGAGTACTTCAAAAGACTCATTATTATTGCAAATCAAATAAAAGATCTCGATAATTTTAATGAATTTCCAGATTTTAAATCCAGATCAGATTTTTTTATAGCCTATGGAAAGCTCTCATCTCTTGTCGAAACAGCTCAACTCACATCACAAATCGTTGAATCCACTTATGTGAATATAATAAATCCTCTGAGTCCACCAAATTTATCCTATTTATCTCTTCAAAAATTAAAAAATCAAATAGTATTAGAGTTTGAATCATCTTTGACAGAGAGTTTCAAAGATTTATCTTTAGACATCTTGGCTGTTATAAAGCAGACTCTTTTTATTCAGCTTGATTGCAAATCTCTAATAACCATCAATTTCAATCAGTTAAATGAGATAAAACAAACTCTTGTCTCTGAATATAATGAAGATTTTTCTGTTATAAATCCATTATTTTCCTTTGATGACATAATGTATAAATCTCTTCTTTTGATGCAAGCTGATGAGATCACATCAAATTTTTTTGATAATTATGATAAACTTTCAAAAAATATTGAAGTGTTGAATTATCTTTCTCGTTATTCAGACTTTATAAATCCACAAATTCAGGAAGTTATTAAACAAATTATTGAAATATACCCATCTTATGAAAATAATCTTCTTCTAATCAAACAACTCAATAATGAAATAAAAAAAGATTATGCACGATACCAGAAGCTTCTTTCTTCCTATATCAAAAAATCTGAACTTGCCTACTATCAATCAATATTTATTCAGGAATCAACGAAGTATATCTCTTATATCGAAATAATTCAAAAAGAGTACTACAAAGAAGTTGAAAGTGGAAGTGAAGATCCTTTCCATCTTATGATCTACCTGAATATTCAGAAAAAAATTGTCTCTGTAGTTAAACTGATGAACTCTTTTCTTTCAAGAAAGTTTACGAATATTATCTTCAGCAAGAAGCTAGAATTTGAACAGATAGAAAATTACCTTGCGACTACTGAAAAATCTATAAAGCAAAAATACTCATCAAGTTTTCAAGCTAATACTATTGAAAAAACAACTCAATATCTTATCGTTGCTATCGTAGCAAGTTCTCAAGTTATAAATAACATCCAGCTCTATAGGTCAACTTTGAAGGATTTGCAATTACAAAAAGAAAATCTTCAGAAAAATCTATCTTTTTATACTCTTTCAATAGCAGATAAAGATTCGTTTGATGCAACCACTTTCAATAAAAATCTAACTGTATTTTCAAGTATAGAAAAACTATTGCTTAATCTCGATATACTTTCTCAAAGTTTAGATAAATTTGAAACCGCAGTTGTTGACTTTAATAATTTTATACAGAATTTTTATCTTATCGACATGAAAAAAACAGAGAACATGGAACAATTAAATCAACAAATAGCCATGCTTAAATCAAGATACAACGAATTCATATCGTCACTATTTGCAGTTTCCTCGATAATAAACGATATAGAAGGAAATATTGAATACTTAAGGTTAAATTCAAACAATAGTTCCACACTTGATCTTATATCTGAACTCAGCAAATTGATATATACCTATCAATCCAAAATAGAGATATTAAATAACATCTTTTCTATTATTAATATACTTTTCACTTATGATTAAAATAATATCTTTAGCTAAAAATTCCCACATTATAAAAGTTTAAGAGTAAAGTTTAATTATTTTATAGCTGTTATGTTAGAAACAATGATTATACCATGGATAAGTTGCATATTTTTGATAATATTGATATTTTTTTTCCGGAATTATTAATTTTGTATCATCCAGTTTATCTACTGACTTTGGACTGCGTTATCTTTACAGCGAAGCATATAAAATGCTATAAAGATCATCTTTAGATATTATTCGAGGAAGATTCTGGTAGAAAGGGAAATTGGTTGTATGATCAGCAAGTTTGTAGAGTATTTCTTTAACCACACCAAAGTCCGACAACCTTGAAGGAAGTTTATAATTATCAGCAAGTATTTGAAAATATTCTGGAACTTTTAATGCATTTTCAATTATTGTCCCGGCTTTTGTATCAAGATCGAGACAATTTGCAATCTTTAAAAACTTTTCAGGTGCAACCTGAACAAGAAACTCGGTAATATGTGGAATCAGAGGAACAACTAATGAAAGTTTTGGCACTTTAAGGTATGAATTTATCGATAAAGTCATGGATTGCAGAAGTCCGAAACCGGTTATCCTACCAGCAAACATTAAAAATAGTCCACAAAGACATATATCTTTTCTAACATCCAGATCATCGGGAAAATCGATTATTCTGGTAAAATTTTTATTAATAGTTTCAATTGTTTTATAAAGCAAAGTATCTGTAAAGATAGTAGCCCTGGATGATAATATAGAATCTATTGCAAATCCAAGCATCTCTATGAGCATAAGTATCAATATACCTTTAGGAATGTCTGCGGTAAGTACAGGATCAAATATAACATAATCAGCGAAAAGCTTCGGATGTTCAAAAATCCTTGAAAATCCGATCTCCTGATCTTTGTAATATATTGAATTAGATAGAGCAAAGTAATCTCGTAAAGTTGTTGGAAGTAAAATAACTGGAATCTTTGTATCCAGTTCTTCTTTATGTTTTAGGTAGTAATAAAAACTTTTTTCTTGAGGTGTAAAAAGACCAACAGCTTTCGCTATGTTCAAGGTTTTCTGCCCGCCCAGACCAATTATAACATCAACTCTTGCTGTTCTTGCCAGAATTGAAATATTTGCAATATCTTCTGATCCTGAATCCTGATTTATTTCATCATAAATAAGAAAATCTATATTAAAAGATTTTAACAATTTTTCTATCTGGCCGACTATTTTATATTCATAAAATATCGACTCGGTAATTACTATAGCCTTGTTTCCATGTTGTTTTATTATATCACCAAGTTTCAGAACTGCATCTATTCCAAATGCTATCTCTCCAGGTATAGAAAAACTTATTATATCACTCATATTTTATCCGCTCGCAGTTTTTTGTATGGATTATATAATTGACTATTGATTTTTATTAGCAAACACCTTGTGCGAAGAATACAAAATCAAGATAATTTATGTTTTTTGAAAAAAATATTAATTAGATTTTTTGAGAAATTAACTATAAAAGAAAAAGTAGATAATCTTGTTAAGCTAAAATTATCTATTGCAGGCAAACCATTTTCCTCATTTTGATAGTTTGCTTTAAAATAGAATTTATCCTGCTTATATTCACGATTTATATCATTTAGCCTCTTTTACATCTACTAAAAGCTGGATAATAACACTATTTAAAGTAACCCTAAAGACTCAGCAATACGTCTCGCTATATCATCAATAAGCTTTTGAGTAATATAATCTGGTTCAGAAATCTGTTTTTTAAGTTCTTCGATTTTTTTAGAATTATCAATCTCAGGACTTTCCTTAATAATTTTAATATATTTTTCTCGAAGAGCCATCTCTTTAGCTTTATCTGAAATTTCGATTGAATCTTTCTTTTCAAGTTTGTCGGTTTTTTTAACTGGCTTTATCTCTTTATTGTTAAATATTTTATCGACACCATTGAGTTTTTCGATTGTCATAACCGAACCTCCAATTCTAATTATATTATCGGAATCTATGCTAATAAATTATACAAGAATTTACTCATAAAACAACATAAATATTTTTTTAGAAACAATCATACAAATAATAATTTTTTTAAAATTTAATTTTCAATATTATCGTTAATTAACCTATTTACTTTATAATTATTGATAATTATTACAAATTCCCCCTTGCATTCTTCACCTATAGCCAGAAGAAGATCACCGACTTTTCCTCTTAGCTTCTGTTCAAATTTTTTTGTAAGTTCTCTTGCAATAAATACAGGTATTTCTTTACCAAAAATATCACATATAAGCTTGAGAGTATTCTTTACTCTAAAGGGGGATTCATAAAAAATTATCAATCCATTGATATTGATTAAATCCTTCAGTACTTTTTTAATTTTTCCATCTTTTCTCGGTAAAAAGCCATAAAATAAAAAGGTATCAGCTGAAAAACCAGAAATACTAAGAGCACAAAGAAAAGCTGATGGTCCAGGAGCTGCGAAAACTTCAATATTGTTATTATAACAGGCATCCACAAGTTTAAATCCAGGATCTGAAATAGTTGGAGTCCCATTATCTGTAATCAAGGCAATATTTATTTCTTTATTTTCTTTTAGAGTCAATATTATCTGATTAATTTTCTTTTCTTCTATCTGACTATAAAAAGAAATCAGTTTGTCAGGTTTTATTTCGTAACTATTTAAAAGTTTAAGTGATTGCCTTGTATCTTCACAAAGAATAATATCGGCATTTCGGAGAATTTCCAGACTTCTTAAAGTAATATCTGAAAGATTTCCTATTGGTGTTGAAACTATGTACAATGGCATTATTCCTACCTTTTATAAGCTAAAATAGGTTTGTAAATTCGTTTTTATTCTTGCAAACCACTATTTAACTTTATGTTCGTAATCATTTTAAGGATTAGATAAGACTTTTATATATTCATTATCAAAATAAAATAGGCTCTTCATAATTTTTCTTTTTATTGCTAAGTCACACAAACTGATTAAGAGCGAGAAGATAGTTTACTGAATAAATCAGAATTAATTTGCTTTTATAAAAAAAATGGAATGTAATAAACTAATAAAATTTATTTTACAATAAAAATTCGAATAAAAAAAGGTGGGGATTACCCCCACCAATTATTTTTTTCTTCTTCCCAGCATCTCAAGTTTGCGTTGTTTCTTTAGTCTTTTTCTTTCAAGTGCTTTTTTTTGAACCTTTCGGTTTTCTGCTGGTTTAACGTAAAATTCTTTTCTCTTCCATTCTCTAAGTATGGATTCTCTTTCGCACTCTCTTTTGAAACGCTTCAATAGAACTTCTATTGAATCATCACCAGAAGAATATACTCTAGCCAAAAAATATCACCTCACCTTAGATCTTTTTTTTAAATTGATACATATTTAACTTTTGTCAATAAAATTAAATTTTTTTGATGCAAAAAATGAAAAAATATAATAAAATCATGAGGGGAAAATTTCAGATTTTTATTTTTTTATTATATATTAGACAATTTGGTCTTCCGTTTTGATAATTATCCTATTTTTTATTATTTTCTTTTTATTAAATAAGTTATTTTTAGATAAATTTCTCTATCTTACGAATTTTATGTTTCCCACATATTTATGTTGTAGCACCGGTTAAAAGTGCAACTATCCAGGATAAAAGATTTTTGCTATATAGGTGATTTATACATAACTTTTTGTGAAAAATATTTTTTTGAAATCATTATTATTCTGCATTGCACAAATTTTTTTTAACTTATGCTATATTCTTAATAATTAAATTAATATAAGAAATTAAGAGGACTTGAGATGATTAATGAACCTTCTTTTTCTGAAAAAATATTACAACTAGCATCTATTATCGGTGAACAATTTCATATTCTGAATCTTTTGAATCTTCTGGAGTTCCCAATTGAAAAGATTAATGAAATTTTAACAGATAGAAAATTTGTTTTGAACTTTGATGAAGTCAATACTTTTGTTTATAAATTTAAAGATAGAAAAAAAAGAGAAGAAATACTAAAAAATCTTAATCCAGAGTATATAAATGAGATAAAATCTTCCTCAGATCAATTTACCTGCGGTGAACTTATTAAAACAACAAAACTTCTATTTGAAAGTGAAAGTAAAAAACTTTCAAAACATCATATACTTGGCATTCTTGTTTCATATGCAAAATACCTTTTTGATAAAAAATTTTATGAACTAAGTTTAAATATTCTTGATTTTATCATTGAATATATAGATAAAACTACTAGAACTTATGAAGAAGCTTTATTTATAAAAGCATCTGTTCATTCACGCCTATATCAGAATAAAGAGGTGATCAGCACATGTGATAAAATAGTTATTTTCCCTGATTTTATTTATAAAAAATACGACCTTCTAGTAGATTTTTACTTTGAGAATGGTGAGCAGGAAAAATCTTTAAATATAATCAATGATTGGAAAATTCTTATTGAAAGAGATAAAACATATCGATTTTTAGAACAAACATTGAAAAGATATGATATATTATACAGGACGGCCCAATATAACAATATCTTAGCAGAAATAAAGGAACTGGAAGAGGGAGAAGTTTCTCTTTGCCTTTCTTTTGGTACAATATATGGAGAATATACAGTTGCTCAATTTTATAGTCTAAAAGGGTTGACTCTTTATGCACAGGAAAATTATCCTAAGGCTCTTGAAGCACTTATTAAATCATCAAACCTATTTAAAAAAAACAACTTTCAACGCAATCTGCTATCAACTTACAATAATATAGCTGAAATTTATAAAATCTATAAAAAGTACGATCAGGCTAATAAAATTTATCAAAAGATTATAGAAACTTCAACCAGATTAGGTGATACTGACGCGCTTGCTGCTGCAACCTGGAATATTGGCGAATCTTACTTTTTTCAGCAAGACTACTCAAATGCCGAAAGTTATTTTTCAAAAGGAGAACAACTTTTCTATGAAGCAGGCACCTATGAAAGGTATGAAAACTATATAAAACTTTTCTGGGTAAAATTATTTATGCTTACGAATCGTAAAGTCTCTGCAAAAACTTTAGTTGATGAGGTTACCATGAGCGCTTATGAAAGAGGTGAGATGAAGGAATATGCTGATTCTCTTCTTTTAAAAGGAGAGCTCATCTCATATGAAGGGGAAGATCCCTCTCATTATTTTGATGAAGCAATATCGATATATAAGAAACTTGGGTTGAAATCTGAACTTATGCAAGCAGAAAAATCAAAACTAAAATTTATGAAATAATTTTACAAAAAATAAAATTGAAAAGAAAATGATAGTGAGAAAAATGAACAAAAAAGCAATTTACTACGATAAAGCTACGAAATTAACTAGAGCTGATTATTTTAAAACATCCTGTTCTTTCCAGACGACGATATTCTATTCTTTAAAAAACCTGGTTCCACTTTCTGTATCTTGAAGGATAACACCTTTTTCAAGTAGAATCTGTCTTATCTCATCTGCTTTTAGAAAATCTTTTGCAGCTCTCGCCTTATCCCGCATTTCGATAAGGTTTTTCTGCTCCTCATTTAAACTTCCTCTTTCAAATCTATTGATTTCAAAACCAAGAACAGCATCAAATATCAATGCAAGAGCATATTTTGTTTCACTTTTTACACTATTATCTTTTAAAAGATTGAAGACAGAAGCAAGGGCGATTGGTGAATTTAAATCATCTGCAAGGGCATTCCTAAACGAATAATAATGATTTACAGCATTAGTATTTGCAATATATTCAGCATAAAGTTTTTCTGGATCTTCCCTGTATGTTTTCTCTATCATCTCAATTCTATCAGCACACATTTCTTTTATCGTTATAATCTTTTCTTTAAATCCCCAGTAACTGTTCTGACCTCCATGGACAGATTGTGTTGAAAATATCATCTTCTTCCTATAGTGAGCATTAAGACAAATAAACCTGAAGGTTAAAGGTTCAATCTTGTCTTCTATAAGATTTGAAAGTGTTACAAAGTTACCTTTAGATTTTGACATCTTTTCTTCTTTATCTAAAACAAGAAACTCAGAATGCAGCCAGTATTTTACCCAGGATTTTCCTATAGCAGCCTCAGCTTCAGCTATTTCATTTGTGTGATGAACTGGTATATGATCTATACCACCAGTATGAATCTCATATTGTTCTCCAAGGTACTTTATAGACATGGCTGCACATTCAATATGCCATCCAGGGAACCCTTCTCCCCAAGGAGAATCCCAATTTAAAATATGATTTGTAAATTTCGATTTTGTAAACCATAGAACAAAATCGTATGGACTTTTTTTGCTGGAATCGATATCTATCCTTGCACCAGCTTTGAGTTTATCTAAAGATAATCTTGCAAGTTTGCCATAATCTTTCTTTTTCATGACATCAAAATAAAGATTCCCATTTGACATATATGCATAACCGTTTTTTTCAATTCTTTTGATCAAATCGATCATGCAATCTATATTTTCAGTCGCTCTGGATATTATATTAGGTTTTAAAATATTTAGTTTTGCTGTATCTTCAAAAAAAGCTTTTTCATAAAATCGTGCAAGAGAAATTACATCTTCACCTTTCTTTTTAGCTTCTTTTTCAAGTTTATCTTCTCCTTCATCAGCATCAGACTCAAGATGTCCTATATCTGTTATATTCATTTGATGAATAACTTTATAGTTAAAAAATTCCAGTACTCGCCTCAAAAGATCATCAAAAATATATTTTCGTAGATTTCCTATATGAACATAATTATAAACTGTTGGACCACAACAGTACATTCTTGCCTTATTATCTTCAAGTGGTTCAAATATTTCTTTTTTTCCGCTCATGGTGTTATAAAGGTGAACTTCTGGTTTTTTGCCATCAAAACTACTAAAATCAGTCATCTATCCCCCAAAATTTGGTTAAATTATCTGCTTTTTTCAACAATAAAAATCTATATAAAAAATATATAATATTTGAAGATTGGATAAAAAAGTAGAAGATATGGTACTCTTTCTATTCTTTTACTAAATTTATAAATTCTCTCTTTTTTGCAGAGAAGTATTTATTGTTTGAAGAGAAACTTCATCAAGAGCTTTCCCATAGGGAACACCTTCAGCTATTTTTGTTACTTTAAGATCCGGATATTTTTCTTTCATAAGATTTTTTATGTAAATTGAAGTAATTAAACCATCACTGGAGGCCGGGAGAGCAAAGATGATTTCGTCTATCTTTCTTTCATTTATTCTTTTAAATAAGCTATCGATTGTCAGCTCATCGGGAGTTATACCATGTATTGGAGAAATTAATCCTCCCAATATATGATAGTAGCCGCTAAAAAGATTTGAACCACTAAATAAAAGATGATCTTCAATATTTTGTACTATGAGTAATTTTCTTTCTCTATTTTGATCCTGACAGTATTGACATAATTCCCCATTTTCAACAATAAAACCACACTCCTTACATTTAAAAATATTTTTTTCTATTTCAATAAGATCTTTGATAAATACTTCATTTTCCTGTCGATTTCTAGTGAGAACAAATAGAGCCAGTTTTCTGGCATTTTTTTCACCTATTCCTGGAAATTTTCTAAAATCATTTGTAAGTTTATCCAAAAGTGAAATACCCATGTTATGCCTTTAGATTATATTCATTACCGTTATCTATTCTATTTGTATGAATATCTATAAAACACTATTTCTTAAACTGCTTAGATTATTTTTAAATGGATTTTAACAAGTTAAAGTTCTTAAAGTTTGCTTCACTTGCTGAAAAAATTTAAAACATAACTTAAAATGAAACTTAAAAATATTACTTAATAAATGAATTAAATATATCTGGTATATCCAGATCTCCCATTTGCTCCCTTGAGAGTTCTTCAATTTTTTCTTTCTGAGTAGCTAAAAAGTTATTTACAGCTCCAAGAATCATAGCCTGCATCATCTCTTTATCTTTTAAATTCCACAGTTCATCTGATATTGTTACCGAAGTTATATTACCAGAGGCCAGACCTTTAATTATGATAAAATCTCCACCTGCTTTTCCTTCGATTTCTATTGTAGAAAGAGTCTGTTTAAGTTGTTCGCTTTTTGCTTTAATCTTATTAGCCTGTTCAAGTATTTTTTTTAAATCAAACATTTTTATCCTCCTGGTAATAAGTTCCATTAAAATATTTAAATAATTTCTTAAAGGGTTCCGGAATACTAGACTCATTAATCTCTTTATTCAATGATGTGGATATATTATTTGCAAATTTATCTATCCGCTGTTTATTAGATGTCCTGTCTTTTTTAATTTCATTCGCTTTTGGCACTACGAAATCACCCTCTTGAGCAGTTGAGTTTTCTTTTTTATTATCAAGATTTACAATACTAGAATCTTCATTTGCATTTTCTTTTTTCATTTCCGCTTTTTTATTAGTATTTTCAAATTTATCATGCTTTTTATTGTCATAGCTTTCCTGTTGGAATCTTGATTTTATTGTGGTTATAGTTGCATCATAATTCAAATTATCAGATTTAGCATCTTCCTTATTCTGGCTTTTTATTGGCAAAATAGCCTCGTTTGAAGGTTCTGTATTCTCATTTTCTCCTTGTGATGAAACTCTATCGATCATATTATCTATTGTTATCTTGGAATCCAGTATGTCTTTAAGCTCTGATGATATACTTATATTTGATTTTTCAGTCTGATTGTTTTCGTTTTTTTTATCTAAATCATTATCATTCTTTTGAGCTTTTAAATATTCCTCTTTATCTTCAGGGCTTTTATTAGTAAATCGCGAATCGTTATGCATCTTTTTACTACTATCTGAAACCTGTTCAATATTTTTTTCTTCTTTATTCAGCCCTGGTTCTGCTTTATCTATTTGCGTAGGTTGATTTGATTTGATAATTTTTTCATCATATATGGGAACCTTTTTTAAGATTATCTCATCTGGCTTCTTTTCTATCATATTAAAGTTGCTGGAGATAGAGTTCATAGCTTTATTTGCAGCATTTAGTATATCACTTGCACTTGTATATAAATCTTCAAATGAAAAACTGACAAGAAGGTTTTCAAATGCATAAAAAGGATTTGACCATGAGGAGATTGATTTTTGAAACTCAATAAGCTTTCTGGCCATAATTACAAGTTTTTTAGTGGTAAATTTATCTTTTAAGCTGGAAAGTTCATCGTAATCAGTAAAAGCTTGATTTAAAATATTAATATCTTCTATTCCATTTTTTAGCAATGTTAAAACTCTGACAAACTCCAGGATCTGACTTGAAATATTTTCTATGCTTAGACCTTGATAATATAGTTCTGAACATATAGAATAAATTCCTGAAATATCTTTAGAAGCAATTTGTTCGATAATTTTTTTTATATAATCAAATGAATATATGCCTAAAAGGTAGTTAATACTTTCTGTTTTTATCTGCCTATCATCATAAGCTATGACTTGAGATAATATTGACAAAGCATCACGCATGGAACCATTTCCATATTTCGCAATAAGTGCTGGTGCTTCGTTATCATATTTTATGCTATAAAAATCCAGTATTTTGATAATCTGAGACACTATATCTGTTATCTTAAATAGTGTAAACTGGTATTGCTGGCATCTTGAACGTATTGTGGGTAAAACTTTATGTATCTCCGTTGTCGCAAAAATAAATATGACATGCTCAGGTGGTTCCTCAAGTGTTTTTAAAAGAGCATTAAAAGCTTCTTTAGTTAACATATGCACTTCATCTATTATATAGATCTTAAATTTTGATTTAACAGGTGCATATACCAGGGTACTCTGCAAATTTCTGATTTCATCTATACCTCTATTCGAAGCTCCATCAATCTCTATGACATCTTGAGATATTCCGCTGGAAATCTCCATACAGTTCTCACATTTTAAGCATGGTTTTTCGGTATTATCATCTGTGCAATTTAACATCTTGGCAAGAATCCTTGCAGCTGAAGTCTTCCCAACTCCCCTTGGACCATAAAAAAGATAAGCGTGATGGATCTTCCCACTTTTAACAGAGTTTATAAGTGGAACAGTAACTTGAGGTTGACCAATAAATTCATTGAAATTTTGAGGTCTAAATTTTAGAGTTATAATATCTTTTGTTGAAAAATTGTTGCTTTTCTCTTCTTTTTCCATCTTTTAAATCTTGGATTTAATTGTTGCTTGAATTTGATTAAATTATATTCGCAAAATGAATCAATCTCTTTAGGAATTTTATAAGATATTGTGCATTATTTTTAAAAAAAAGCTTCTAATAAATATAAAAAAAATAAACTGCAATCTACCATTACCTAACCGCATTTTTGCTATCTACTGTTGCTTCCGCTAGGACCTGGCAGAGTTCAATAGCTCAAATACGCAAGGATGGCAGATTGCAGTATCGGAAGGGAGGGGATTTGAACCCCTGGTACAGTTTAACCCGTACACACGCTTTCCAAGCGTGCACCATCAGCCTCTCGGTCACCCTTCCTTAAAATTTAGCTCTTCTGCCACAAAAATACCGTTAATTAGTGCTCTCCACTGGTTTTCATTTACTAAATAAAATCATTTTTGCAAACTTATAATTTCCTTAAGCAATTTTCAACTATCACTCTATAAAAGTCTTAATCCAGAACTTCCGACTATACCCTTGTAACTTAATATTGTATTAAAAATTTTATTTCCGGACTATTAACTTTAGGCTTTGAACTTTGGTCTATTATAAACAGTGAAAAGCGAAAAAATATTAACATTACTTCAAATTCAGTCAAGTTTTATGATTCGATTTTATAGAATCTTGATTTAAAATAATTTTTTAAAGCTAAAATTATTACTACTAACTCAAGACTGGCTATAACTAAAAGGATAAAAAGACCAGCGCAAAATATGTAATCGGTCCTTATTGTGCCATTTGCTAAAAACAAAGTTCTTCGCATTAGAGTATAAAAAATATTATTGGAATCATAAGGCATTTTTGTAAATTTAGCAAATATCTTAGTAGGTATATCTGCTAAAAATATCTTCATCTGAAAAAAGAATAGGACACTAAACAAAAGACCAATCAATATTGAATAGACTGCGTTCATGTTTTGTTTTACAGCCTGTACCGGATTTTCCCAGGAAAGTTTTGGATTTAATAGGTCGATAGAAATAGAGATCAGGTGAAAAATAAAGGAGAATAACAATGACACCAGGGCAGAAAATAGCAATAGTTCGATCTTCGGGAAAATAAAATAAAGTGGGATGTTTATTACAAGTATACAAATAAAAGAAAAGAAGAGAGCATGGGATATTTTGCCTTTGAAGTATTGCAATGGATCAATCGGTAAAGATTTTATTATCGAAAAGCTTTTCCCTTCCCTGGAAATAGAGGTAGAGGATATACTGGCAAAACTACTCAAAATAAACGAGGCAAGTACTGAGATATAAATGTAATAAATCTCTGGCATCTGTTTAAGTGATGATAAAACGTTATCCAGACCTTTTGAGGTATTGAGCTGAACAAAGATTGAAAGACCTATAATAAGAGGTAAAAGTAAAATTACAAAAGGACCATTTAGGAAAAAAGATGGTTCACGAAAGATGGATAAGTTTTCCTTTTTAAAAATAGTCAGATAAATTGGTTTCTGTTTATAATTGCTATTTCTTTTTAAGTTAAATGAAGTCTTTCTTGATCTATTTGTCATTGTCAAAATTGATACATACATCCTGCTAAATAAAACAACTATTATATAAAAAATAAATGTAACTAACAGTATAGAAAAGATTAAATAAAGATACCTAAAAAGACCAAAACTTCCACTGGCTAATCTTGCAAGGAATACAATAAAAAATATTATTGGAGATAGTATGGATTTTGATAAACTATAAGTAATACTGGCAATGGATACTGCAAAATTGTTAAGCATGGAAGGATCTGAAATGTTTTGCATAATATTTTGTTGAAAAATATTATACCCGATTACCAGTGGGAGAATTATAAATATTGATAAATAAGCCATTGTATCTTTGTTCTTTAAAAACTTGAACAGCCTTATCAAAAGTAGAGAAATAGGTATAGAGATCATAACAGCAAATAAATTTAAACAAACACTGATGATTAGATATATAATATAATAATCGAAACTTACTTTAAAATGGAAACCATAGACAGATAGGGTTATAATAGAAAGTAGCATACTGTATATTGTATTTACCAGAGTAAGATATATGACCTTACTTGCAAAAAATGTAGTACTTTTTATCGGTAATGTTAAAAAATATTCCTCTGTGCCTGATAAGGATAGATAGCTTGATATTGAAAGAAATGTAAAAAGAAAAGAGATAAGAAAAATCATTATAAAAAAGAAAGAAATTATAAGGACAATATATTCATCAAATCTTACACTCTGGCCATCGATTTGAATATCAGCTTTATCATTCAAAGATAGATACTTGAAGATACTGTTACATAAAACTCCCCAGCTACCTCCTATAACAAGAAAAGCATAGATCAAAAGACAAATCATTAAAATTCGTGAAATAACTTTCTTTGAATTTTTTGTTTTATTATTTTTATTTGAAAATAATCCTTCAAACTGGACATGTAAAAGTTGCTTCAAGTTAAAGCCGATAAGTTTAAATATTGTTTTATCCATCAACTAACTCCAGAAAAAGTTGTTCAAGAGAATTTTCCTGATTTTTAGCCTCTTTAACTTCTTCTATCGTACCTTCAAATAGAAGACACCCTTTGTTAATTATGGCTATCTTATCACAGAGTTGCTCTGCAATCTCAAGAATATGAGTTGAAAAAAATACACATCCTCCATCTTTAGCCCTCTGTTGCATTTCTGTTTTCAGTGCATGAGCAATAATAGGATCAAGGCCAACTATTGGTTCATCAAGTATCCAGTTTTTGGGATCGTTAAGTAATGATGCTATAAGCATAAGCTTTTGTTTCATCCCTCTTGAATATGTAGTGATGTATTGGTTCAAATTATCTTTTAAATCAAATAACTCACTATATTTTTCTATTCTCTCTTTTCTTTTTTCTTTTGAAACTCTGTATATATCGGCAATAAAATTGAGGTACTCCAGGCCTTTTAGACGCCAGACTATATCCGAGTTATCCGGGACATAACCAAAATTCATCTTCGCATTTAATGGTTCTTTTTTAATAGAATATCCATCGACAATAATATCTCCTTCATCGGCTGATATTATACCTGTAATCATTTTTATAGTAGTAGTTTTACCTGCACCATTAGGCCCTAAAAATCCAAAAATCATTGAGTTGCCGATTTTAAGATTTAGTCTATCGACAGCTTTTTTCCCCTTTTCGTAAGATTTACTGGTATCAATAATCTCTATCATGGTAATCCCCTATAAAAGTTAATAGAATTGGGTCTTCTTTATTTAGTGGATAAAAATAAAAACTAAATAATTAAAGAAAGTGGAAATCTTGCCTCTTTTTACATATTTAAATAAAAATATAGAAAGAAGGTAAAGATGACTACTATCAATCCGTAGCATTAACTTAACATTATATTTCCCTTTTTCAATGGATAAAAATTATAAAGTAAAATTTATAATTTTCTAACTTTTGCCAATGTGAATCCTTCAAAAAACTCTGAAGGTAGTAATCTGTATATGCTAATTTTTCTTGAATTTAAAATTAATTTTTCAATCTGAATATTTGGTAACCTATTTAAAAGAGGATGCACATCTGTATCTTCGATAGAAAAATATTCGGCTAAATTTTGAAAGATTTCCTCATTTTCCTTTTTATTTAAAGTGCATGTCGAATAAACAAAAGTTCCCCCTTTCTTAAGAGTTCTGAGAGCACTCACTGCAAGTTTCAATTGCAAACTTTGACTATTCTCAACAAGTTTTTTTGACCAGGCACTGATGGAATGTTCATCTTTAATTTGAAACCTTCCCTCAGCCGAACATGGTGCATCAAGTAAGACTTTGTCAAAAAAATCTTCATAATCTTTATACAAAATTTCACCTCTTTTATTTATACATTCAACCTTTGCTCCTGAAGTTTCAATATTGTATAATAACCTTTGATACCTTATCTTATCAAGTTCATTTGCATAGATCTTTGCCTTATTTTTTGAAAGACTACACATCAATGTTGTTTTCCCACCAGGTGCAGCTGTCATATCGAGTATTTTTTCATCTTCGTGTGGATCCATAAGATACGCAGGGACCATGCTGGAAAAACTCTGCAGATATATGTATCCTTTTTTAACTACATCAAGGCGTAAAGCGTGTTGTTCTGTTAAATTATATGAAAAATATGAATTAGGGATATAAGATGATTTCTTATAATTTATGTTTTCTTTTTTTAACTCATTTATTAGAAAATCACTATCCCCTTTTAAAAGATTTAATCTGAATGTAGTAGGCCTTTTTTTTGAAAATCCTGAAAATATTTTTTTAACTACATCTGGGCTGAGTTGCTTTGAAATAAACTCATAATACTCGTTAAATTTTTTTTCCATAAGATATTTCTTGCTTTAATCTTAATAAAACAAATCCAGCAATGAGCAGAAGATTTAGTAAGGATATACTTGCAGCTTTTGTTTCTGTTGAATAGTTGGCCACAATATATTTTTCAAACGTTTTCCCTATAGATTCAAGTTCAACTGGACTAACATTTTCTATAGTATCATTATATGTATGATAGTTAGTCTCTGGAAATTGATTGAAACTATAGGCAGAAGTTCCACAGAGGTTAAAAAAATAATGATCTGTATCCTCGCTCATACTATCTACCGATAGATACTTCCCCTCTTGAGAAAAAAAGTCCTTTATTTGTTTAGAAACTTTAGTCATTTTCGAAGAAAAATTGGTTTCATAATAAAGTAAAGATAAAACGGATTTCTCACTTGCTCCGATCATATCAAAGTTAAATATTTCTGTTTTATCAAGAGGAAATAGAGGATATAAAGAATAAAAATGAGATCCAACAAGTCCATTTTCTTCTGCGTTAAAAAGTATAATTACGAGGTTAGCATCAAGAACTTTTAGAGACAGAACTCGAGCCATTTCCAGAACAAAACCAACACCTGATCCGTTGTCTAAAGCTCCAGGAAAAAACTTGCCAGAAGGATCTTTGCCTAAATGATCTATATGAGCCGTTAAAGTAAGGTATTTGCTCTCTATATCCTTTTTAATACTTGAAGAGTTTGACATTTTTATGGCGATAAGATTTTCAGTTTGTACCTTTTTAAATATTAAAGGAACAGATATCTTTAGTTTATAACCTGAGCCATTTTTATTGTCTTTGTCTAATTTTATCAAAAAGTCATATACAGACTCTGTTACCCCAATCTTGATCAATTTTAATCCATCTTTAATATATTTTTCTTTCGATTCACCAACATAACCTGAGGCTTTTTTAACATTTTCTGAAGAAACTGGAAATATTAAAACCTTAACACCAGCATTGATATATATTTTATCTTCAAAAGGGTAGCCTAGATAATTGTTATTAACAACTACAATTTTATCCTTAAACTTTTTTCCTATAGCAGATTCAACATTTTCCTTATCAACAATAAAATTTGAAACAAATTCACCCCCTGAGGCATAGCCATCAATATACTCTTTAAAATCCTTTCTGTGATAGTATATTTTAACAGTTGAACCATCCTCTTTTAGAAGTTCGAAAACAGGAGTATCTGTAAGTTCTGGTACTAAAGCTTCAAAACTCTGATGATAAAAAGTAAAACCAGTATTCTTTGAGATTTGTCCCTCAGTATATCTTAAAGCTTTAATATTTCCAGTGGTCCCGGGTTTTCTACCATCATACTCTGCAGAAGACAATTCTTTAGCTATAGAGTATGCATTTGAGCCACTAAAATTTAACGAATCATTGATAAAACCAAGATTTAGTATAAATAATACAGTTATTAAAGTTAATAAAAGTGTAAGAAAAAAGTTTTTTTTATTCATATCTTACCTTTAATCTAAAAAAGCTCAATTTTATGCTTAAGTACTCATGATCCTTTATTACATCTAAAGCTTAAGAAAAAATCAAAAATAACTATAAACGAGACAAAACCATTAAGATAAAGGATTTTCAGGCTTGTGTTTCCCTTTTGTCATGTTTAACATAATCGATGTTAACTACATCAGATGAGAACGCAATCTTCTTCTCTTCGATTTTACGAAGTATTTCAAGGTTTATATCATGCTGAATATTGACAAATTCTATAAAATCTGGAGCCAAAATATAGTAAACAACATAAAACAAAGCTACCTGATTGGATATATCTGCAAGGTTGCATCTTTCAAACTCTATCTTTTCGCGATTTTTTAGTATTGAACTAATCACTTCATTGACTTCACCTATCTTTTCATACCCATTTGAAGTTGTAAATTTAAGCTTTAGAACAACTCTTCTTTTAACAATCTGCTTGAAATTTCGAAGTTTTATAGATGTTAATGAAGAATTTGGAATAACAACAAGTTCACCATCAATGGAGCGCAATCTGGTAGATTTCAGCCCTATATGCTCAACTTTGCCTGTAAAGTCTTCAATACTAATAAAATCGTCTATCTCAAAAGGTTTATCAAGAATAATCGATGCATAACTAAAAAGATCAGAGAATAAACTCTGTGCAGCAAGTGCTATAATAATACCACTGATACCAAGCCCGGCAAGCAAGTTGGTAATCTTTAATCCAAATTGATTTAAAATTATGATTATCCCAATAAGCCATATTAGTAGCCTGAGTATAAAGCTTATTGTATTTATATTTTTTTTTGTCAAATTTGACGAGATATGTTCCAAAAATCGAGCCTGTATGATGAAATCGACAATTGATATACAAAATTGAATCAATGATAAAATTATTGCCGTCAAAAAAATATAGTTAAAATAACTGGCTATTTCAAGATTATAGATCAAGGGATAGATAATAAAATAAAGAAGAAGAATAATAAAAACCGGAATCATTTTTTTTTGAACTTTTAAGAAGAGTTTCTTAGCTTCTTCTTTGTAACTACTTGTGATTTTTCTTCTTTT
>JAAYUW010000099.1 GCA_012517545.1 Exilispira sp. | reverse complement strand
GCATATATGATGAAATTTCCTGCTCCCACACCTAAAAAGTGAGAGTTTTTAAGCATTATAAGACCATTTCTTATAAGATTTATTCTTACTTGATCTGAACTTATAGCTTTTTTCTTTGATATTTCAAGATTTTTCTTAAAAGAATCTATGGTTTTTCCCATATAATCTTTAGAGAAATTATAAGTTACCAAAATACAGATTATTAGTAGTAGTGATATAAGTAAGATAAACAAAAATTTTGCGTAGTTTTTCTTTATTTTAATATAAAAATTTCTAACAATAAAAATAAAAGAAATAAGTAAAATACACACCCAATAGATGATCATGGCTAATAAGCTTGCTCTTGATTTTGTTTTTATAAAAATGTAATATAAGATAGCTGAAAATAATACACCAACAGATATTTGAACAAAATAATTTATCTTGACTTTTAATGTAGATAAAAAGATCATAATATATGATAACCCACAAAATAAAAGAACAGAGTAGTTATTAATATTTGAACTTAAACCACCAGGAACATTTACAAGGTTTTTCCTTACTACATGGCTTATTTGAAAATGAACATTGTATATAATCTCACAAATTCCAACTAAAATCAATATCAAAGTCGATATGACAAGGATAAAAAATAAATACTTATGATTTACACAGTATAGTAAAAAGGTAAAAAAAATAAATATTAGAAGAGCATAAAATAAAAATTGAAGCCTGGCAAAAACACGCATTTTATCTATCGCCCAGATAAAGGATAAAAAGCTCCATAAGATTATTGAAAATAAGAATGCAAAAGTTAATAGTAAGATTTTTTCTTGTTTAATAAAATTAGAATAATCTTTAAATAGATTCTTTTTTAGTACGAATAACAATGTAAATAAAATAAAAGTCAAAATAAACAGATAATCTATAAAATTTGGAAGGAAAAGGTATTCAGTATAGTAAATAAGAGGAATGAAGATTATCAAGTACTGTGTAAGTTTTGATAGATTGAAGCTTTTGTCTAAAAGTTTTATAAGTATAAAGTAAAAAATAAGTAAACTAATGGTTAAAAATCTTGCTTCTGGAATAGATATTAGTTTGAATAAAGATAAAAAAACAATAGTTAATATAGAAAGAGCATAAATGGATATTCTATGAAAATCTTTTCTTTTAAAGATAAAAGTGTTTTTTTTTAAGATTGCATCAGCCATAAAAACTCTATATTCAAACATTAGGTCAAGAGAATGTATTACACCTTGTACGGTATTTACGTTAAAGGTAAAAACTTTAAAATAAAAGAGATAATCTTTTTAATCTGTTTTTGATCTATCTTATCATGAGCTGGAAGATTTACAATATGCTGGCAAATCTTCTCTGCTTTTGGGCAGATACCTTTTGTATATCCAGCCAACTCCCAGCTGGAAAGATTTGGATGAACTGGAGATACAAACCAGTCTCCTATCTCTATACCCTGTTGCAAAGCTCTTTTAAGAACCAATTCTTTATCTTTGACAAGAATAGGCAATCTCAAAAATGAAATGTCAAGATT
>JAAYUW010000098.1 GCA_012517545.1 Exilispira sp. | reverse complement strand
TATTCATATATAATTAAAAAAATAACTTTATGCTTGGTCGAAAGCCTGAAGTTCGTAAAATGATATTTTTTCGAATTTTAAAATAAAACATCACCAGAAATAATGAGAGGGATTTACTATTGTTGATATTAATAAAAGATCCCTCTCTTTTTCATCATTATATCACAATTCAAACTGATAAAATACATAAAAAAACTATCTAAATATAGGTTCATCCGGTATATTATTCTTCATCAGTCAAATCTGTTTTTGTTTCTATCTCTTCATCATCTATCATCTGTTTTGAAATATCAGATAGAGAATCATCCTCATTAAGTTTTAATAATCTACTTCCCATGGTGTTTCTATTTTGTACTCTAATATTTGCAACTTTTGTCTTAAAAGTCTTCCCCATTCTGGTAATAATAACTATTTCGTCATCTTCTGTAACATTAGTAACTGTCAATATGTTCCCGGCTTTTTCTTTGTTTGTGATACACTGTACCCCTTTAACACCTCTATTTGTCAATCTTATTTGATCATGTGGAATTCTTTTTGCATAACCTTTTTCAGTAACAACAAGAATGTGTTTGTCCTTTTCAACCTTAGTCATATTGACGACATAATCTTTTGGACTCAACGAAACACCTTTTACTCCAATAGCACTTCTACCAATATCATTTATATTATCTATCGAAAAACGCGATATGTATCCCATAGCAGTGACAATAATTACCTGTTCGTGTTCCTCCATAATAATAGAATCAACTACTACATCATCTTCATTTAGTTTGATACATGTTATCCCTGTACTTTTTCTGCTATTTATAAGGGATAATTCCATCTTTTTAATGATTCCTTTACGAGTTATGAATATAAAGTAATGGTTGTCAGGAAATTCATTGACAATGTTTACTGAATTAACTATTTCACCTTTTTCGATCTTGATAAAAGATGAGATATGCTCACCATGATGCCTGAATTCTGAATCTGGAAGATCATTAACCAGGAGATGATAAGCTTTACCTCTGGAGGTGATAAAAACAAGATTATCTGTTGTATAAGTATATAAAATAAATTTTACGCTATCTCCTTCCTCAAGTGAGACTCCTTTTTGCCCCTTTGAACCCTTGTTTAAGGTTTTAAACTTTGAAGATTCAACTCTCTTAATATATCCATTTTTAGTAAATATAACAACAACTTCTTCTTTTATAACAGCAACATCAAGATCTTCAGTGGAAACATCATACAATATTTTAGTTCTCCTTTCATCTCCAAACTTTTGCTTAAAATCAACCAGTTCTTTTTTAATTTCCGAATGTATAGAAAAATCATCCTTTAATATCGCATTGATTCTTTCAATTTCCTTAAAAACAGAATCATGTTCTTCCTTAATTTTTCCTATTTCAAGTGAGGTTAATTTCTGTAATCTCATATCGAGTATAGCTTCAGATTGAATCTTAGTTAAACTAAATATTTCCATTAAGTTGATCTTAGCTTCAGATGGATCTTTAGATTTTCTAATCGTCGCAATAACTTCATCGATCCTTTGCAAAGCTATTAATAAACCTTCTAATATGTGCAATCTATCCTTTGCTTTTTTTAGTAAAAAATTGTATCTTCTAACAAAGATTTCCTTTCTAAAAATAAAATAATCATTTAATAGTTCTTTTAAATCATAAGTTTTAGGTTCTGTATTGTGTATAGCTATTATGTTGGCATTATAGTACTTTTGAAGATTTGTATATTTATATAATTTTGAAATAACTGTCTTAGCATTTTTACCTTTTTTCAATTTAATGATAACTCTAATACCTCTCTGATCAGATTCATCTCTCAAATTTGATATCTCTTCTATGACACCCGACTTAACAAGTTCAGCAATTCTTTTTATTATCAATGATTTGTTCTCTTGATATGGGATTTCATTAATAACAATAGTTTCACCATCTTCTTGATTTTCTATAGAAATCCTGGCTCTAACAAGTACTTTTCCCTTTCCAGATAGGTACATTTGCTTCATATCATTATCATAAACTATCAAACCCCCTGTAGGAAAATCTGGACCTTTAATGTATTGAAGCAGATCCATAGATGTACATACAGGATTATCTATAAGGTGTATAAGTGCATCTATTACCTCTCCAAGGTTATGTGGAGGAATTGAAGTAGTCATGCCTACCGCTATACCTTCAGAACCATTTACAATAAGATTTGGAAATAGAGCAGGCAATACCTCTGGTTCATCGAGTGTTTCATCAAAATTTTTTCTCATTTGCACAGTATCTTTATCAAGGTCTTCCAATAATTTTTCAGTTATCTTCTCAAGTTTAGCCTCAGTATATCTCATTGCGGCAGGAGTATCACCATCTATAGAGCCAAAATTCCCCTGCCCATAAACAAGCGGGTATCTTAGTGAAAATGATTGAGCCATTCTAACCAGGGTTTCATATATAGCTTGATCACCATGTGGATGATATTTACCAAGAACATCACCAACTATTCTGGCACATTTTTTCGTGGGTTTATCGTATGTAATATTCTGGTCATACATTGAATATAGAATTCTTCTATGAACTGGCTTTAAGCCATCTCTAACATCGGGAATAGCTCTCCCTATTATAACTGATAATGAATAAACAAGGTAAGAATTTTCAATCTCTTGATGTATAGGAACGTACAAAATCTCACCTTTAGCATTTTTATTTTCATCCATTGAATTTTCCTGCATTTTTTTTAAATATCTAATTTAGTCTTGTCAAAAGCTCTTGATTTACCTGAAATAAAATCGTATCTAGGCTGTACATATTTACCCATAAGAATCTCAAACATCTCATCAGCCAACAATGCATCTGTTATTTTAACCTGAACCAGCCTTCTCATATCAGGATTCATTGTCGTTTCCCATAACTGTTGTGGCATCATCTCTCCAAGCCCTTTGAATCGCTGAACTTCATAATTTTGATCCTTCCCAATACTTTTAAAAAAGTTGTTTTTATCCTCATCAGTGTAAAAATATATTAGCTTTTTACCCTGTTTAAATGAAAATAAAGGAGGCATTGCGAAATAAAGATAACCGCCAGTAATTATATCAGGTAAAACTCTATAAAAGAATGTTAACAATAAAGTTCTTATATGAGAACCATCAACGTCAGCATCGGCCATGATTATTATCTTGTGATAACGCAAGGATTCGATATTAAAGCTATTTCCAATTCCTGTTCCAAGAGTATCTATTATAGGTTTTAGTTTTTCATTATTCTGAGCATTTTCAAAGTCAGATTTTGAAACATTTAACATTTTTCCCCACAATGGTAAAATAGCCTGATATCTTCTATCTCTCCCTTGCTTCGCTGAACCACCAGCAGAATCTCCTTCAACAATGAAAAGCTCTCTTTTAGCTGGATCTTGTTCTGAACAATCTGCTAATTTACCTGGAAGTGAATCAGACTCAAGAAAAGACTTTACCTTAGCTTTTTTATCCAATCTTTGTTGATATTTTAAATAAGCCTTTTTAGCGAGAAATTCCACAAGATGCATGAATTCAGCTTCTTTTAATTTTATTTCATCCATTAACCAGGATCTTATCTCTGTGTAAACAAGCTTTTTAATATATTCATTGCCAAGCTTTTCCTTTGTCTGCCCTTCAAATTGAGGATCCTGCATCTTTATAGAAATTATGGCTATCAATCCAGACTCAAGCTCTTTAGATGGAGTAATGTTTAAATCCTTATAATTTGATTTAAGTTTTGAATTTTCAAAAATAATATCCAGTATTTCAGATACAGCATTCTTAAAACCAATTACATGCATACCACCTTCATATGTTCTTATATTATTTACAAAAGAATATGTAATTTCATCATCTGTATCATTGTAAATAAAAGAGACTTCTATATCAACTAATTTTTTGCTATCAGTAGCAAGCTCTTTGTGAAAATATAGAGGCTCTTTAAGTAAAATTTTATTATCAAGATTCAATGCTTTGATATAATCAATTAATCCACCCTTATTTTCAAAAATATCTGATCTGTTCTCTGCTTTAAAATTAAAATGAATTGATAGGTTTTTATTAAGATAAGAAAGTTCTTCGAATCTGTTTCTTAAAATTAAATATTCAAATTTAGTATCTTTAAAAATTTCTGAATCAGGTTTGAAGGTAATTTTTGTACCTCTTTTATGTGAAGTTCCAAGCTTTTTTACGCTTTCAACAGGTATTCCTTTTCTACATTCAAAAAAATACTCAAAACCATCCCGGTATATCCATACTTTCAAATATTCAGATAGGGCATTTACAACGGATAATCCGACTCCATGTAAACCACCTGAAACTTTATATGAAACATTATCAAATTTTCCACCAGTGAAAAGCTCAGTTAATACTAGTTCAAGGGCAGAAACTTTTTCATTCCCTTTTTCAACAACATCTACGGGGATCCCTCTACCATTATCTTCCACTGTAACTTCATTATTTATATCTATTTCAATAAAGATTGTATCACAATACCCTGCGATAGCTTCATCAATTGAATTATCAACTATTTCATATACAAGATGATGAAGCCCTTTTGTTGAAGTATTCCCAATATACATACCTGGTCTGAGTCTCACATGTTCAAGTGATTTTAGATATCTTATATTTTTACCAGAGTAATTATCTGACATTTTATCTCTCCATATTTTATTTATATTACAAAGTACTTCGATAGTAATTCTGTTTCTATTTTTAATAAAAGAAAATTAATTGGTTTTATAACTTTTTTCATTCAAATAAAAGGCTTTCAATAAGTTATATGCTTTTTCTTTTAAATCAACATCTGTAATACTTTCAATTTTGCTATTTATCATCTCTTCCTCATCATCAGTGAGTTGAATTTTCTGTTGCTCATTTTTAAAATAATTTGGCAAAAATTTTGTTTTTATATCTTTTATATAACTTTCATATCTCTTGCCAATTTTTTCTAAAATATAGCTTTTATTTGAAATAAGTTCAGTACCCCATAGAGGATTATCAACAGCAAATACCAGGGTAGATCCTGTGATATATATTGGTTAACAATGTAATAATATATTATCTGAAAAAAGTTCCTTTGTATAAATTATGATTTCTCTTTCCTTTTTAGCCTTCAATACAATATGTTGAATCTCAACCGGTATAATTTCATCCATAAAATATATTTTTTCTTTCATAATCTTGATTAAAATAAAATATTTATTTTTTGATAATCCCAAACTATTATTTTAAATAAAATATGGATTTTCGAAAATATTTTACTCTTCGCTAAAAAGTATACTGGCAAAATTTTCGATATTATAAAGTTTCACCAATAATATTAAAGAAAGCAAAGATAAAATATTAAACTCTATGAAATTAAAAAGCTTTGAAAAGAAAAATTATCAGTTTCAAAGTAATCATGCTGGCTAATAAAGATATTATCACTATTTGAAAAATTGTTTAGCAAAGAATTTATAGAAGATTTATCCAATGATAAAAAGAAATCATCAAACAAAATTTTTATATCTGAACTATCAAAGATCTCTTTACATTTTTGTATAAAATACAAATTAAGGTAAAAATAAAACTTATAGAAGTCAGAACTACTGCCAAAGTTAGATAAATTGCCTGTATCGTCTTTTAATATATATATATCGTTATGAGGTCCTAAATATTTTTTATAGTTGATTTCATTTTTAAAATTATTAATATATAAATCTTTTATAAGAATTGGATCTAAATTATCAAAAGAAGATTTGTATTCAATAAAATATGTTTCAAATCTACTCAAAAATTCATTACATAGTTTAATATATTGTTTTCTCTTTGTATAAAGTTCATATGTAAAGTTTGCTAATTTATCTATCATTTCCTCATAAAGTTTAAATTTAATGTCATACTGTAAATTTGAATATATAATTTCCTTTTTCTTTTGATATAATTTTTTATAATTTATGAAAGAAAAAAAATATTGTTGATCAATCAATGAAATTAGTTCATCAATTGTCTTCCTTCTTGTTTCTCGAGTAAAAATGAAATTAAGAATTGATTTATTATAGAATAGAAAAGTCTTATTTTTTAAAAGTGGAAAACTTTTTTTTTCATCATTTTCAAAATAAAACTTATTTCCATCAATTGAATATAAGATTTTTTTATCTATATCTGAATCTTTAGTTTCAATTGAAAAAAATCTTTCACCATTTTTTACGCAACCAGCAAGTGAATCACAACGAAAACTCCTATTATTCAAAATGATATAAATAGCCTCTATAATGCTTGTTTTTCCGGACCTATTATTACCATGAATAAATATCAGAGGTTTTTCAAACTCTAATGTTATCTTTTGAAATATACGAAAATTATTCAAGCGAAGAAAGTTGATACTCATATTTTATAATTTTACCGGAACTGTAATATATAAATATTTAAAAAGTCCTTCTTTTTCTTCAACTGGCAAGAAAAATAAAGCCTTCTGTGGATTATTTAATTGAAGTTTAAATTTTTTAGTTTCAGTAACTCTAATAAAATCAATAATATTTTTATAAGCCAGGGAAATTTCAATATTTTCATTTTGATAGTCTATTTCAAAATTTACTTTACTTTTACCTAATTCATGTTCTAAAGTTGAAATGCTCATTTGATTTTTTGATAATTTTAAGATAATGGTGTCATCATTGGTAGAAAACATTGCTGAAACCATCTTTATATTTTGTGAAAATAAATCTGTATCAATTATAGCTTCATATTCAAAATTTTCCTGTACTAAAGTTCTATAGTTTGGAAATTTTGGTTCAAGAAGGTTGCTCATATATTGAATATTTCCTATTTGAAAACAAAACTTTTTCTCTGTTATTGAAATTTGACATTTATTTTCCGATGTTCTAACTCGTAATATTAATTGTAGTAATTTTTTTGGGACTATAGATAAAAAATCTGGTAATTCATCAAAAGATTTATATATAGCTAATCTTCTTTTATCAGTAGCTATCATATTAATCTTATCTTCTTTTTTTTCTATAAGCACACCGATGGTCGAAAATTGTTTGTCCATCTCTTCAGAAGTTGAAAAAATTGTTTTTTGAATCATGTTCTTAAAAAGATCAATATCAAGTTCAAATCTGTTTTCAAAAATAATATCAAATGAGATAGTAAATTCTGAAGGATCCATTGTCTTAAGTTCAAATTCAAATGATCTATCTTCTGAGTATATATTAAGAGATTTATTGTCTATTGTTTCAAAATTAAGTTCTACTTCTGGAACAACTTTAATTATATCGAAAAGTTTTTTAGCATTAACTAAAATCTTTCCAGGTTGAATTACTTTAGCATTATCAGAAGCTTTAAAGTATGTATTTGAATCTGTAGCTGAAATAAAAACTTTATTATTATCAAAAGCTTCTAAAAGCAAATTTGAGAATATAATAGATATAGTTTTTTGCTCAATAACAGAATCAGCTTGAGAAATAAGTTCTGCAATCTTAAATTTTTCAATGCTAAATTTCATACAAACTCCATATCTTTATTATATTAAAAATATAAATACTTTCAATGGTTTTTTATTCACCGGTAATTTATTATTTCTATTATATTAAAATTATTTTATATTTATAATCTTAATAATAATAGAGGTGAATATGTGAACATTTTTTATAAGTGCTGGAAATTCTAATGTTTATGATAAGAATAATTTTGCCTATCTTTTTCACATAATTATTTTGATTTTTATTTTAATAGCAAAAAAAACAAAAATAAGCACATTTAATCCCTGTTAATCACATTAATTCACAGTAGAAAATTAAAATAATGAACTAAATGTGAATTGATTGCTCTCCAACAAAAAACTGAGTTCTTTTCCGAACCTTCTATGAAGAGCAAATTTTTTTCTTTTTTTAAAGATTAGAGATATTTAGAACTTTTAAAGGCAGGTTATACGCTACTGCCTATGATTTTATAATAATTATATCGAATTAATACTTTAATTCAGAAACAACATTAATTATTTTTTATTACTGAACAAGATTTTATGTTGAGGAGATAAAAAACAAGTTTTAAGAACTTAAATCCTTTACAATACTTTCTATGGTGGATCGTAATAATTCATCTTCCTTCATGCAATCATTTATTTTCTTGCATGCATGAATTATTGTTGTATGATCTTTTCCACCAAATGATAGACCTATTTCTGTTGTACTTGCTGAAGTTAGTTCCCTGCAAAGATACATGGCAATATTTCTTGCTCTTGAAATAGATGCATTTCGTTTTTTTCATTTTATATCATAATATGAAACTTTAAATGTTTCAGCAACTTTTCGAATAATATCATCAATTTGAATTATTCTGGTTTCTTCAATATATTTGAATTGATCTTTTAATATATCCTTCGACAGTTCTAAAGATAAAGATGCGAGATCTATTTTATATATATCACAGTAGGCAATAAGTTTGATTAAGGCTGATTCCAGTTCTCTTATTGAAGATTTGACATTTTTTGCTATAAAGTGCAAAATTTTTTCATCAATTGTTCTTTTTTCCCATTCACACATCTTTTGTAGAATGGCTATCCTTGTTTCGTAATCGGGTGGAGTGATTTGAACAGTGAGTCCCCATTCCATTCGATTTCGAATTCTATCCTCAAAATCTTTTAAATCTTTTGGTGGTTTATCACATGTAAATACCATCTGTTTTTGAGCCTGGTGAAGAGCGTTAAATGTATGAAAAAACATTTCCATGGATGCTTCTTTCTGTTCAAGATATTGAACATCATCAAGAAGTAAAACATCAGCATTTCTGAATTTCATTCTAAATGAATTTATTTGTTCATTTTTTAGAGAATATATAAATTCATCTATAAATTGTTCTACATGCATATAAATAATTTTAAGATTTTTGTTATTAATAAGGATATGATTGGCTATTGCTTGTAAGATGTGTGTTTTACCAAGTCCGACACCACCATAAATAAAAAGAGGATTCATATGCTGGCCTGGAGCCTGAGCAACTCGAAGAGCAGCTGCAGCACAAAATTGATTGTTTTTACCTATTACAAAGTTATCAAAAGTGTATCTTGGATTTAAATATTGAAGCTGGTCATATCTGAAAAGATCAGATTTTAAAGTTTTATCTTCCTTATTAGCAACTTTTGAGGATGTTTGTTGTGTTTCATTTTCTTTTTTATCAATTATCTTTTCACTATTCTCTTTTGCTTTTTCAGAAACAATATATTTAAATTCAACATTGGTTTGATTAAATTCATAAAATGTTTTTTTTATTATATCTGCAAAAGATGAAATAAATTTTTCTTTGGATAGAGAACTTGGAAACTTTATAATAATGACATTTTCTTTAAAAGAAACAGATAAATCTTTAATCCATAAATTGTATGAAAGATCGTTAATTATCTCTTTAGAAAGAAGATACAGTATTATTTCATCCCATATTTTTTTATTAATCATCCTTCCTTCCTGTAAAAAACCTTTAAAGACTAAAAAGATTATCTAAAGCCTATGTCTGGCTGTATACCTGGATTTTCCATATGGATTTTGCAGTGATTCTCAAACAAATCTTCTAAAATTTTTAAATTGGATAAAAAATAATTAGAAAAAAATTGTAAACAAAATTAACTATTATTAAAAAAAAAATCAACATAAAATTAAGAAATTTATTTTTCTTGACTATAAGTATATATTTATTATTTTTTTAAGCACATAAATAACAATGATTCTATATTATTATTTTTGTAATTATACAGGAGATAGTATGAAAAGAACATTCCAACCTCATAATTTGAGAAGAAAAAAGACACATGGTTTTAGATCTAGAATGAAAACAGCTGATGGAAGAAAGGTCCTCGCTAGAAGAAGAAGAAATAATAGAAAACTTTTAACTGTTGGTGATGTTAAAAAAGCTAAAAAGTGGTAAAATTAAAAAGAATACAAAATAAAAATACTATTTTGCAACTTCTTAGTAAAAGTTCAATATTTCGAGGCAAAAAATATAGAATTCACTTTAAAAAAGGTGAAGAAGATTTTTCTTATGCTATTTCTGTTTCCAAACATTTAGGTAATGCTGTTAAACGAAATAGAGAAAAAAGGTGGGTAAGGTCCATCTTTTATAAATATAGATTTGATATTAATTCTGGTGCCAATGTTTTTATTATTATTAAGCAAGCAGGTGGATTATATACTGAGGCGGAAAATGAAATTTTTGGCTTTATTAAAGAAAATTTTAAATGATATTTTTTCATTTCTTGCGATTTGTATTATACGATTGTATAAACTTTTTATATCACCATTATTGCCCCCTTCTTGCAGATTTACTCCGACATGTTCCTCTTATGCTTTACAGGCTTATAAAAAATACAATTTTTTCAAAGCAAGTTTTCTTACAATAAAAAGGATATTGCGATGTCATCCTTTTTCAAAAGGTGGATATGATCCTGTTCCATAGTACTAATATTATTTTTAATCAAGCTAAATTTTAATATCAGGAGATTAATTAATGGATAGAAATCAAGTCGTTTTTTTAATTTTATCTTTTCTTTTAATTTTTGGTTATTATTTTTTAATTTATCCTAAACTTAATCCAGTCAATCAGACACCTACTCAATCAACAGAAAATATTGCAACCGAACAAGATTTGGAGCAAACACCTGAAATGGAAACTCAAAGTAAAGAAGAGCAAGGTTTACCTGGCAAGAAAAATTTTGATATAAAAACTTCAATAAATCCTGAAAAAAAATATGATTTCAAGAAAGAAAAAAATTCAATAAGTTTGACAACAAAGGGAGGTGAGTTTGAAGAACTAACAATTAATGAAAGAGATAATCTAGTTATTAAAACTCCTGAGACGAAATTCTTATCGACAGAATATTATGAAACTAACACTGGATATGTTGAAAATTCTCACCCCATAGACTTTGCAGTAAATAATGAACCAGATGAAAATAGTATCTCTATGAGCAAGATATTTTATGATTCAGCATCCAAAGAGGTTGAGATATCAAAAAATATTGTTTTTGAAACTTCAAATAAAATGAATGTAACAATTTCAATCAAAGGTTTGCAAAACAATATCCCAAGGTTTGATGATAATCTTGTAATTTCACTTTTTTCTTTTAATGGAAACATTGGTCCAAAATAGTTGCTAACAAATAAATACAATAAGCAAGAAATCTCATACTACTACGCTAAGAAATTTAACATGGTTAAAATGAATAAAAAAGGTTTTTCCACGATTCCCGATTTTACCTGGATTTCTATTCAGAATCTTTACTTTACAATAATCATTGAAAAAGTAAATGCAAATAACGCAAATGCTCTTGCTATTTTAAACCAGAATAATACACAGACAATGATTGTCAAAGCCAATGCTCTTGATCTTGTAGAAAATGTTTATAAATTTAATGTTTATTTCATGCCAAAAGATAGAAAAATGCTTTCAAGTTACAATAAAACTTTCTTAAGTATAAAAAATAGATTTGGTATACTTAACCCTCTGGTTATAGCCTTTGAGTATATCCTTTCATTTCTTTATTCCTTAATTAAAAATTGGGGTGTTGCTATCATCTTTCTTTCAATAATAATAAAAGCTCTATTATTTCCTCTATCAAGGCAATCAACTGTTTCGATGAAAAAAATCTCACAACTTAATCCTGAGATAAAAGAGATTCAAGAAAAGTATAAAGATAATCCTCAAAAAGCGAATGCTGAGATGCAGGCTCTATATAAAAGAGAGAAGATAAATCCTCTTTCTGGTTGTTTGCCCTTGCTCATTCAATTTCCATTTTTAATTGCTCTTTATAATGCCTTGCTTTATAATATTGAACTTAGAGGGTCATCTTTTTTATGGATCAAGGATCTATCCCTTGGGGATTCTATCTTACATTTATCATTCAAAATTCCTCTTATAGGTTCTGATATAAGACTATTGCCAATAATAATGTTGCTTTCGCAACTTGGTCAGACATTTTTCCAGGCTAAATCTCAAGTAGCTTCAACAAAAGAGCAGCAGATGCAAACCAAACTCATGACATGGCTTTTCCCGATAGTATTTTTCTTTGTTCTTTACAACATGCCTGCTGGTTTAATACTCTATTGGACTTGCTTGAATATACTTCAAATACTTGAAACTCTTGTTGTATCTGCTTTTGAAGGCAGGAAAAATCTTGTTAAAAGCACTAAATAAAAGGAGCTTATCATGCTTCAAAAAATATATATATCAGGGAAAACTTTCGAAGATGCTAAAAAGGTAGCATATGAAAGATTCAGTAAACAGGTTGATCAGTTGAAAATTGAAGAGTTTAAAGAAAACCCTCCAACTATTATACTTGAAGTGCCGATAGAGAATCTTAAAGAAGATCTTTTCAATCTTTCCACTAAATTTTTCGATAAAGCTTTTAATCTTTATAGTATTGAAGGGACTATATCTGAACCAGAGTTTGATGACAACTATTATATTATAAGAATACGAACAAATAACGATTTATTCTTTGTAAAAAATAATGCTCAGATACTTTTAACATTACAGGAGCTTATAAATGCTATAGGTAAAAAACAGCTTGGGTTTGAACCTCGCATTATACTTGATTGTAAAGATTATAGATTGCACAGAAATAATTTTTTAAAAACTATTGCTCTAAAAAAAGCGGAAGAAGTTAAAAAAACAAGAAGATCTTTTATTTTTTATCCACTGGATTCTTATGAAAGAAAAGTGATACATACAGCCCTACAAAATGATGATGAAGTTACTACAGAATCAGAAGGTAATTCAAGATACAAAAGAGTTAAGATTCTGCTTAAAAATAAATAAATTATTTTTATATTTTTTATTTTGCATCTGATTGGTTTAAACAAAAGGAATTCAAAGGTAAAGATACTACAGTTAAAAGTAGTCGGTGGTTTAAATCGAAAGTTCGTTAACAAACCTGGCTATACAATATTCTAAAGTCAGAAAAAAATCATATACAATTTTTGAATTTTTCAAAAGATATAAATAATTAAGAGTGATCAACTGTTTATTTAAATATAAAAAATTTTTGCTTGGTTTAAGGTAATTATTATGAGCGAAGGGATATATGCTCTTGCAACGCCTTATGGTAAAAGTGCGATAGCCATAATAAGGGCAAGTAAGGAAGGTATACTCAACCTTATGTTGCCTTATTTAACTACAAAAAAAGTTGCAGATCGAAAGGCAATATTAACATATCTATATTTTGATAGAGAAAGAGAAAAATTAATAGATCAATTGATAATGATCTATTTTCCGGGGAAATCATCCTATAGTGGGGTAGACACAATTGAATTTCATTGCCACGGCTCTGTTTTTATAGTAAAAGAAATTTTTAAGTTTTTACAAAGCCTTGGCTTTAGAGAAGCTTCCAGAGGTGAATTTACAAGATTGGCTGTACTGAATGGCAAAATGGATTTAATTCAGGCTGAAGCTATAAATAATCTTATAAATTCTGAATCATTTGATGCTTACGAAGTTTCTTTGAGGAATTTATCATCTGCTCTATCAAATATAGTTGAAGAAATCTATCAAGAGATTTTAGATTCTGCTTCGATAATTGAATCAATACTATCTTATCCTGAAGAAGATTGGGAGCTTGAAAATCAATATATAGATGATATTTACAATAAGGTCGATAATTCATTAAATAAAGTTGAAGAATTACTGAAAAACGCCAATTATGGCATTTCCTTGAACACAAGATATGACGTTGTTATAGTAGGCCCAACTAATGCTGGTAAATCTTCACTTTTTAATGCCTTACTAAAAAAGGATAGATCCATTGTCTCCGATATCCATGGGACAACCAGGGATTATATAGAGTGTGACTATAAACTTGATTCATTTCAACTTTCCCTTTATGATACGGCTGGACTTCGAAAAACTGAAGATAAGATAGAACTTGCCGGCATAAAAAAAGTTAAAGATTTGATCAAAGAAGCCGATTGCTTAATTCATATCTTATCCATAGATGATATCTTAAATCTATATAAACAACAATACAATAACCAGAAATCCTTTAGCAAAAATTTAGCGGATGAAGAAAGATTATTTAATATTCGCGGGAATGATCTGGTTACCTTTGAATTGTCTTTCATAGATAAAATAAACAATAAATTGATTTTAAATAAGAGTATTATAACAGTTATAAATAAGATAGATCTTATCCTTGATGATGAAAGAATAGAAAAAAAATTAAAAGATGATTTTAAGAAAAATTATGAAGATCTTTTGAAATTCGAAAAGGGAATGAATATAGAGAAAGTGATCGAATATGAGGAAAGATTACAGGATATACTCGAGAGAATTTTTTATAGTCTGGATAAAAACCATAATTTTGAAAAATTATTTAAAGATCTATGTAAACATTCATATAATTTAAGACCAGCGTTTATTTCGATTGAACTTGGGGTAGGGATAAGGCTTTTAGAAAGAGAGATAACTAACAGTTTAAACAAGAATATAAATGAAGATAGTGCTGGATATGATAAAAGCAAACCTTTTATACAGACAATGAGGCAGAGAGTTTTGTTTGAAAAAATAGAGGAATACTTGAAAAGATCATTACAACTTCTTGATGAGAAAGAGGCCTACGACATGATACTTGAGAATTTAAGATTTTCTATAGAAGCTTTCGAAAAAATAACAGGAAAAGATTATACTGACGAAATACTTGATTCCATATTTGATAAATTTTGTTTGGGGAAATAGTCTTAGAAGAAAAAAGCGCGAGATGGGAATCGAACCCACATAATCAGCTTGGAAGGCTGATGTTCTACCACTGAACTACTCGCGCAAATATTTTGATAAAAAAAAACTATATAAATTATCTATTATGTCAAGTATTTTTAGTCTGCTAACCGAAAAAGCTAAAAGTATTTATTTAAATTAAGTCCTATGATTCTCGACAATAGTCTTTGTATCTCTTGCGATAGCTAACTCTTCATTTGTAGGGATAATATACACTTTTACTTTTGATTCAGGGGTTGAAATCTCACCTTCCTGTCTGTTTAGTTCTGTATTTTTATTTTTATCAACAATAATACCAAAATTTTCCATATCAGCTAAAGATTTTTCTCTGATAATTTCATCATTTTCACCTATGCCAGCCGTGAAAACTATTGCATCAACTCTACCTAATACGGCTAAGTAAGAACCGATATATTTTTTAAGCCTATAGATAAAAATTTCACTTGCAAGTTTTGCCTGATCATTTCCTTTATTAGCTTCATCCCAGATAAGTCTGATGTCGTTAGATATACCAGAAACACCCAATAAGCCTGATTGTTTATTAAGAAGGGAATTTACTTCATCTATAGCAAGATCTTCCTTTTCCATAAGGTAAAGTACAATATAAGGATCTATATCACCAGATCTGGTACCCATCATCAAGCCCTCAAGAGGAGTGAAACCCATGGATGTATCTATTGAGATCCCATTTTGAATAGCTGTGACCGAACATCCATTACCAAGGTGACATGTTATAAGATTGCATCTTGAAAGCGGTTTCCCGAGCTTTACTGCAGCCTGTTCGGCGACATACCTATGCGAAGTTCCGTGAAAGCCATAGCGACGAATTTTGTATTTATTGTAAAGATTGTATGGAAGGGGGTAAATATACGATACTTTTGGCATTGTTTGATGAAAAGCTGTATCAAAAACTGCAACATTCGGTATATCCGGGAGAAGTTTTCTAAATATTTTGATCCCCTGAAGATTGGCTGGATTGTGCAAAGGAGCTATATCTATGCATTCTTCAATCCTTTTTTCAACCAGATCATCGATAAGAACAGATTTAAAAAAGTACTCACCACCATGAACGACTCTATGTCCGATAGCATCAATTTCATTAATTGACTTTAAAACACCTATTTTAACATCTGTTAAAGTGGCAATTACACCGGATATGGCTTTCTCATAATTGATACCAGCAGCCACAGATTTAATTTTATCTGACCCGGATTTTTGATAATTAAAAATGGTTTCTTCTGCGCCGATTCTTTCAACAAGTCCTTTTGCAAGAAGTGTTTCAGTTTCGATTTTAATGACCTGGTATTTGATTGATGATGAACCACAGTTGAGAACTAAAATGTTCATAAAACTCTCCTTTAATAAATAAATCCAAGCATACAGGAAAATATCTTTTCTATTTATTAATCAAACAACTATACTTGATAAAACAAATTAACTTTTTATTATGACTTATGCAATTTCCAACATATAAGATTTGAGAGGTAAGTTGCACAAAGCCATTTGAAAAATGGCAAAGAACCATACATTATTATACATAGAGATGAAATTACTTTTTTTAAAATAGCTTATAAAAAATTCCAATCTTTTTAATCAACTGCTGGCTGGTAAAACAGGCGAACAAGTTGATTTTATACTAATCCAGCTTCCAGCACTCTCTGCATCTTGCTTCATAAACTCCCTTGCCGCCGACAAGTACTTTATCTTTTTTCTGAGTGCCAACAAACTTGGTGAATGCACCGTTATCGCTACCACATCTTGTGCAAACAGCATTAAGCTTTACGACTTCTTCACTAAATGGGATTAGCTGCAAAATCTCTTCGAACATCGAAAGTTCGCTTGTTGCATCTAATCCTGCAACTACTATATGTTTGCCAGAATTAGCCCATAGGTTGGCAAAGTGTGCAAGGTTAGTGAAAAATTGGCCTTCATCTATACCTATGTAATCATAATCTTCAGGATTAAAATCTGCGAGATCTTGCAAAAAAAGATAAGGGATATTATCAAGTTTTTTAAGTTCATCATGTGTTATAGTTTCTCTTGTATCTATCTTTGGTCTTAGCAAAATTGCTTTTTTTCCGGCAATTATCGCTCTTTGTAGTCTTCTTAAAAGTTCTGTTGTTTTTCCAGAAAACATAGGTCCAATAATGAGGCTAATCATAATCTGAGTCTTCTTTTTGTTTATGATAAAAAAAATATAAAAATCTGCAAGAAAATAATTTTTTTTTTTAGAAAAACATTTTATAATGAATTTGGGGGATATTTGAATGGGTAAAGAGTACATCTTAGCTATAGATGCCGGGACCACATCATCACGGAGTATAATCTTTGATAAAAAAGGTGATATAGTAGCTGTCGCCCAGCAAGAATTTCGACAGATCTATCCTGAAAATGGCTGGGTAGAGCATGATCCTTTAGAAATTATTGATACACAAATTAAAACTATCAAAAGAGTCATAGAAAAAGCTGCAATAATGCCATCACAGATTGTTGCAATTGGGATTACAAATCAAAGAGAAACAGTTGTCGCGTGGGATAAAACCACTGGTAAGCCACTTTACAATGCTATTGTGTGGCAATGCAGAAGGACTGCTCCTCTTTGCCAGAAGATGAAAACTGAAGGGATAGAAAAAATCATCCAGAAAAAAACTGGTCTGGTTGTTGACCCTTATTTTTCTGCGACAAAGATCAAATGGCTCTTAGATAATGTTGATGCTGTTAAAAGTGCGTATAAATCCGGGAATCTTTCGGTTGGGACAATCGATAGCTGGCTATTATATAATTTAACTGAAGGAAAGGAGCATAAGACCGATTTTTCGAATGCTTCAAGAACAATGCTTTTAAATCTTGAAAAACTAGCATGGGATAAAGATTTACTCGATTACTTCGGTTTTTCAGAAGAGATACTTCCATTTGTTCAGAATTCAAATTCAGATTTCGGGCTTCTTAAAAAAGAAATTCTCGGTGAACAAATCCCAATCACAGGAATTTTAGGGGATCAACAGGCTGCTCTTTTCGGACAGAATTGCTTTGATTTTGGTGAAGCGAAGGTGACTTATGGAACTGGGAGTTTTATACTTGTAAATGTAGGTCCAAAGCCTATCTATTCAGCTAATAATTTGCTTACTACTGTTGGCTGGGTTGTCAATGATCAACCAATCTATGCTATAGAAGGTTCAGTCTTTATCGCCGGTGCAGCCATTCAATGGCTTCGTGATAATCTAAAAATAATCAACAATTCGACTGAAACCGAACATTATGCATGTGAAGTTGATAGCTCCGATGGGCTTATCTTTGTTCCAGCTTTCACTGGACTTGGAGCTCCATATTGGAAGCCTGATGTTAGAGGTATGATTTATGGTATTACGCGAGACACAGATAGAAGGCATATAGTAAGGGCAGCTTTAGAAGGGATTGCCTTTTCAATAAAGGATGTTATTGAGGGGATCATTGAGGATTCAAAAAGGGAATTAAAAGAAGTGAAAGCAGATGGTGGTGCTTCCGCAAATAATTTTTTATTGCAATTTCAATCAGATATTCTTGGTATTCCTATTGAAAGACCTAAAATTATTGAAACAACGGCTCTAGGTGCTGCTATGATGGCTGGTTATAAAAGAGGGTTGTTCGATTCATTTGATGAGATTAGAAAATTTTATCAAGTAGATAGAAAATTTTTTCCATCCGATAATCAGCAAAATGCATTTCAAGGTTATCAGCAGTGGAAAAAGATAATAAATAAGATAATAAGTTAAGAATCATAAAAATATGTAACGCGAAAGAGTGAAGAATTATAAAAAAGTATACTCTGAAAATATGTGAATAATTTGTGAAAAACAGTAATATAAATAAAACTGAATTTATTATATTGCCAATAATCGTTGTTTATCAAGCTTTATACTTTTTTTTTAAGGGTATTTTTCCATGATATTTGTAAAATGACTTGTGAATAAGTTGGGAATAAAATGAGCAATTCCAGAATTTTATTAATTGCTATTGGCAAGGTTGATGCCAAAGGATTAAAATATGAATGTGAAAAATTAATTGCAAGAATCAATCAATATATATCCTTCTCTTTACTTGAGATAAAAGAGTTTGGGTTGGATGGAAAATTGGAGATTGAAAAAGAAGCTCTCAAGATTTTAGAAAAAACTGATGATAGATCTTTTAAAGTTGCATTAACCGATAAAGGAGAAAATGTCAACTCCAATGAATTCTTTGAATTTATGGATAAGAGATTTGTTGATAACAAAAGTATTACTTTTATAATAGGTGGAGCGTTTGGTTTATCATCGAAGATAATAAAAATTGCAGATTTTAATCTTGCTTTATCATCTTTTACCTTGACTCATCAAACAGCAAGGTTAGTATTACTGGAGCAGATATACAGATGGACAGAGTTTAAAAAGGGTCACCCTTTTGTTAAATAATTTTGAATTTATTGGTAATGTCAAGTATTGGTGTGTAAAATTTTTATTTTTGGTTTTATGAATTAAAATTAACAGAGATTGGGCCGAACCCACCTTCCAGAATGTAAAACGTTTTCGTGTTGAGTCTCTCGGTGACGCAAAGAATCAGTTTCGTGTAGATTTTAATTGAGGCAATTCGCCAGGTTGACATCCAGGTTTGTCTTGAATTATGATTGCCCGCAAAGGATGAAACAGGGTAATCGAATTAATTGTTTTTTTAATCACCACAGGTAGGAACGAAGGGTTTGGTCGTTAAAGAGCAGCAAAAAGGCTATCTAAAATAGCTTTTTAAGAAAAGAATAATTTAACGAAAGCAAGAAGGTAATCTAAATTGAGCATGAAAATTTTGTGGGGCGAGTTGCTATTTGACTTTTTTATCATTGCCACTATTGCTATGTACACCAATACCTTATGCCATGAGTGGGCACACAGTTTCACTGCTACTGTTTTCGGAGTTAAATCCCGCCCTTTTGATATACACTATACACCATTTCTCTTTGGTATAGATGAAAAGGTTAATTACGACAAGGTTGCGGAACTTCCGGCCTGGCAGGGGGTAGCCATTGCTGCCGCTGGTCCTGTGGTCAACTTTCTTTTTGCCTGCTTATCGCTTATTTTTCTATTAATATTCCGCTGGCCAAGCACGATCGGGCATAGAACCTTATTGTTTTTCTTATACAGTCTGGCCTTTTTCAGCATTGGCGGCTGGTTTAATTACACGATTATTCGTGGAATTGTGCCGAGAGGGGATATTGCCAATATCGTCAGGTTTGGCTCCATACCTTCCTGGACGATCTGGCTTCTGGGAATCATTACCTCCATAATATTACTATTGCTCTTCTTTGGACCGGCCAGTGTGAAGTTTTGTCAGACCTTTAACCTGATAGGCAAAAAAGCTAGGCTTGTTGAGCTGGTAATTGTAGCTTCGTTTTTTCTCATGTATCAGGGCAACGTTATCTACAACTATTTATTCAAGTACTGAGTTGCTCAGGCACGCAAGTAGCAAGTAGATAAACTTTAAGATTGAAAGACTTAAGAAAAATAACAAAAAATAGAAGAACAAATGACTTTTGTCATTGCTTCTCAAGGTTCAATTGTTATTGAAAACTACCTGCGTGTGGTAAAAATAAGGGACAGAATACTTGAGTCCTAAATAGAGGGCGAAAAATATTGATTTTAAAAGTTACTTTAAAGAACGTTTTCAGAAATAAAAATGGTATATTTATTTCATCAATTTTTCGTGAGTGTAGTAATATTAATATATATTAGAAAAGATAACTAAGATAATATAAAAATATACAAAAACTCATATTATTATTTATGAGCCATCTATTATTAATAAATGGTAATTTATTTTTTGGAGCGAGTATGAATACAATAATTTTGCTTGCGATTGCTACTTCTTTAGTTGCACTTATTTATTCGTTTATTAAAAGACATCAAATTTTCAAAATTCATGTTGAGAATGAAAAATTAATCCAGATTGGTTCCTACATCAATGATGGAGCAAATACTTTTTTGAAAAGGGAATATATAGTCTTATTGCCATTTGTATTTATAGTTGCCTTTTTTTTATTGGCTGGAAACAGAGGATCATTAAAATGGCAATCCCTGGCATTTTTGATGGGATCTTTATTTTCAGCGTTAGCAGGATATCTTGGTATGACAATAGCTACCAATGCAAATACAAAAACTGCACAAAAAGCAACAGAAGGGATGTCAGCCGCCTTGAAGGTGGCTTTTGCAGGTGGATCAGTTATGGGGATGACAGTCGTTGGATTGGCTATTTTGGGAATTTCTATTCTTATCCTGTTTAGCAGGAAAATATTTGGGAATGATGTCTCCATTGCTGCGAATACAATCTATCCAATTGTTACAGGCTTCAGCCTTGGGGCTTCAACAGTAGCTCTCTTCGCAAGGGTTGGTGGTGGTATATTTACTAAAGCTGCGGATGTTGGAGCTGATCTTGTTGGTAAGGTTGAAGCAGGAATACCGGAAGATGATCCAAGAAATCCAGCTGTCATTGCAGATAATGTTGGTGATAATGTTGGTGATGTCGCAGGAATGGGAGCAGACCTTTTTGAATCTTATGTTGGTTCAATCATAGGTTGCATGATCCTTGGTGCATCTACTCCAGCAGATGATCAAACAAAGCTGCTTTTGTCAATACTTCCTTTATTATTATGTTCGATAGGTATTCTTTCATCTGTCATAGGCACATTTTTTGTTCGGATTACTAAAAATGGTTCTCCACAGAAAGCATTAAACCGGGGTTCGTTTTCAGCTGCCATTTTAACAATACTGATAATATTCCCTGTATGTATTAGAGTTTTTTCAAATCACTATTTTTATTCCATGAAAACCGGGGTTCATATAGCTTTAAGTGCGGTTTTTGGCATAGTAGCAGGGGTACTTCTTGGTGTGTTAACTGAGTTTTTTACAGGGAAGAATACAAAACAAGTAAGAAAGATCGAAAAAGCATGCATAACTGGTCCAGCAACTACAATTATCTCTGGACTTTCAGTAGGTATGCTTTCGACATTTCCACCTATTTTGATCATAGGTTTTGCAATTATAGCAAGTTATTTAGCATCTGGTTTCTATGGCATAGGCATAGCAGGTCTTGGAATGCTTCTAACACTGGGCATACAACTTTCAGTGGATGCTTATGGACCTATAGCAGATAATGCTGGCGGGCTTGCAGTCATGTCAGAAATGGATCCAAATATACGAGAAATTACCGATGAACTGGATGCTGTCGGAAATACAACAGCTGCAATAGGAAAAGGATTTGCAATAGGTTCAGCTGCATTGACTTCTATAATACTTTTCTCTTCATTCAGTCAGAGCATTTTTGGGTCGATATCGAAAGGTTTTGATATAACCGATCCATTCGTTCTTGCGGGACTATTGATAGGAGGAATGATTCCATTTCTATTTTCATCTTTAGCCATGGATGCGATAGGTATTGCTGCTTATGCTATGATCGAAGAGGTTAGAAGGCAATTTAGAGAGAAACCTGGTATCCTTGAGGAAAAAGAGATTCCTGATTACAAAAAGTGCATCGATATATCCACAAATGCAGCATTGGTAAAGATGATACTACCTGGCTCTATTGCCGTCATTTCTCCAATTGCAATAGGTTTTTTTGGTGGTATCTATATGCTTGGAGGTTTTTTAGCTGGTGCAACCATAACAGGAGTGTTACTGGCTATATTTATGGCAAACTCAGGTGGTGCCTGGGATAATGCAAAAAAATTGGTTGAATCAAAAGAGCATGGGAAGGGATCTGAATCGCATAAGGCAGCTGTAGTTGGTGATACTGTCGGGGATCCGTTCAAAGATACTGCAGGACCTTCACTTAATATATTAATAAAATTGATGTCAATAATATCAGTTGTAATAGCTCCAATGCTTAAATCTTTCTGGAAAATTTAAATAAATATTTGAGAAGGAGATTTCAATGAATATGGGTAATACCAATTATATTAATCGATTATATATGGTTTTGCATCCCAACCAAGCTCTGATAGCCAGTCAGTTAGATCCTGAACACTTTGCAAAGCACTATATGAGCGGTTCAACAAGATATTTTGAAGGGAGATTAATTTTTGTGGAAATAGATCCTAAATTCAGGCATCCTTTTTTTAAGATCGATGAGGCAATGAAAGAGCTCGTGCCACATGAAGATGGTAGACCTAAGGCTACAAAATTTATAAGCTGTTATAGGGTTTTAGAGCATGTTGATTTTGATTATCTGATGAACTTGTATTACTCCAACTCTCTTGGTGATTGTGTTGAACTTGTTGCAAGAGAAGATCATCCTTCACTTCGAGGTGATGAAATGAGGATAATACTGGAAATAAATCCTATAAAGATGATGGTTTTAACCAGGTTAAATTTTCTTGAATATGCTAAATATATTACAAATCCAGATATGCCAAAGGGAGCTTCAAAGATGTTTTACGGTCAGCTGGAATTTAATGTTGAAGAGTTTTTGAAAGAGTTTGAAGAAAATCCTTTTATACAGAGTGTAGTTCCTGGTATACATCCGGCAAGACTTAGAGAAGCAATCCTTGAAGTAAAAAATAATCCTGGGAAAAGGACAAAAGGCTTATATCTCGATTGCCCTATTGATAAAATTTCATATTCCAAACTTAGACACGGATTTATCTTCGCATCAAATGATAAAATAAAATTTTATCCTTTATTACCGATGGAAGAAGTTGAAAAAAAGTATTATAAATTCTGGAAAAATAATTAGTTTTGATTTAGATTACTTAGCTAACCTGCCCACACTTTTAGCAAAAAGCTCCGAAATATCTTTATTTTTACATTGAAAGTTACTAAGAATTTATATGTATTTATTTTGAAGGCAGATGAAATGTATTGACAATTTTTATATTTATAGTATTTAAAAGTGCTATCGGGGAGTAGCGCAGTTGGAAGCGCACTTGATTTGGGATCAAGGGGTCAGGAGTTCAAGTCTCCTCTCCCCGAATAGAATAAATATTTCTAGAAAATGCACCTGTAGCTCAGTTGGATAGAGCATCGGATTTCTAATCCGAGTGCCGCAGGTTCGAGTCCTGCCAGGTGCGGTACTATTTTGTATAATGGAATGACGGTGGATGTAGCTCAGCTGGCAGAGCGTCTGACTGTGGCTCAGAATGCCGTGGGTTCGATCCCCATCATCCACCCATATGGTTTTCTGGATTTATTTATTATTATTTTCAAATGTTTTATTAAAGGGCTTGAGCGCCCTTAGCTCAGCTGGATAGAGCGTCGGACTTCGAATCCGCAGGCCGCAGGTTCGATTCCTGCAGGGCGCATTTAACGGGTCGCTAGCTCAGTTGGTAGAGCAACTGACTCTTAATCAGTAGGCCGAAGGTTCGAATCCTTTGCGACCCATTTGCTTTTCTGCGCTTTAATTTCTTTTAATCTTAAATTCACTGGTTATTTGGTTTTTTGATAATGTAAGCTTGATGAACTTACTATGTTTATGCGAGTGTGGTGGAACTGGCAGACACGCTAGACTTAGGATCTAGTGCTGCAAAGCGTGGGGGTTCAAGTCCCTTCACTCGCATTTTTTTATT
>JAAYUW010000008.1 GCA_012517545.1 Exilispira sp. | reverse complement strand
TGGATTTTTCAAGTTCAACATCTTCTTCACTTTCGCCTGATTTTTTGGTAAATATCCTCTTATAGTGGTTATATACAGCAACAGATAGTGCTATTTTAGCCTCATCCTGACCAATAACATACTGGTCAAGAAAATTTTTTATATCAGCGGGTTTAATTTTTGAATAATCTACCGAAGAGCTGACTCCGCTTTCAGGTTTTTTTTGATTAACAACAAGATCAAACAGAAACTCAATGCACTGATCACAAATATTTGCATTTGTACCGATAAATAGCTGTTTAACCTCTTTCGAAGATTTGTTGCAAAATGAACATCTCTTTAACTCATTTGCCACTGTTTTTCTCTCCGACTCTTTGTTCAATAATCTTGTCTATCAAACCATATTCTATTGCTTCTTCTGGTCCCATAAAATAGTCAAGTTCAATATCTTTTTCTATCTTCTTTATGCTCTTCCCTGTATGCTTTGAAAGTATATCTAAAATCTGCTGCTTCATTTTGCTGATCTCTTTCGCCTGTATCTCTATCTCGGAGGCTTTCCCCTGGAATCCTCCCCATGGCTGATGAATCATGACTCTTGAATGTGGTAAAGCAGTTCTTTTACCAGGAGCACCGGCTGCAAGTAAGACAGCTGCCATAGAAGCAGCCTGGCCAAGGCATATTGTGCATACATCTGGTTTTACAAGTTGCATTGTATCATATATAGCAAGCCCAGCAGTTACAACGCCACCCGGAGAATTTATATAAAGATGAATATCCCTATCTGGATCTTCAGAATCTAGAAAAAGTAATTGTGCTATAACAAGCTTTGCTGTCTGGTCGTTTATCTCGTCATCTATAAATACTATTCTATCCTTTAACAAACGAGAAAATATATCGTAGGATCTCTCAGCTATACCTGTTTGTTCAATAACAATCGGGACAAGATAATTTTTAGGATTCATTGTTTTCCCCCAACATTTAGATAATATTTATCATCATAACCATGTACTTTTAAGGAATTTAGATATTTTACAGAAAATAGTTTATAGATTATTCAATAAAACAAAATAGGTAAAATAAAAATCTGCAAATTTTATCTATAATTGTATATAATTTTAACAACTGCTCTCTACTCATAATCAGGTGTATAAAACATGTATAATTTAGAATATGATATTATTTAAAATATAGTTAGTATAAAATTGAATATACTACTAAAATAATCACTTATTTCCCGTATTTAAAGCAACATTCGCCTCAAACCTCAGGTTTTTCTTCCTTTTTTTCATCTCCGGTTTTGTTTTCTTTTTCCCTATACATATCAAGCTTTACTTGAAGATCCGGGATATCTGAATATGTATAAGTTTTGATTTTTCCTGTTTTGCAGGTAGCTAGTATATAGTCCTCAGCTTTCTTTTTCTTGAGATAGTACTCATATCTAACTTTATTTTTCTCGATTTCTTCAGCCACCTGATCATCTTCAAGTCCATCTTTCTTTATATCTTCTTTAAGTTCATTCCAATCTTGCTCAGATAGTTCTATCTTTTGCTGTTTAATTATTTCATCTAAAATAACTTCAATCTCTATATCTTTAACAACTGAAGGTTTTACAACCTTTTTGAAATCTTCGATCGAAGAACCAGAAGCCTTAAGCATGGTTTCAAGTTTATCCCTTGAAAGACCATAAGTAGAACTTGCATAATTGTTAATGACTATCTCTGCCTGTTGTTCGACAAGAGTATCTGGAATCTCAATGTCTGATATTTTTGCTATTTCATCGTATATAAAAGTTAAATTATATTTTCTCTCAAACTCTCTAGAATAATACTCGAGTCTTTCCTTAAGTTTGCTTTTATACTCATCAACTGTTGTAAATCTGGTATTTTTTTGAACAAATTCATCTGTCAAATCTGGCAATTTCGATTTCTTAACCGAATTTACAGCTACATCATAATTTACTTTTTTATTCTTAAACTCAGAAAAAACAACGTTATCATCGTAAGTAACATCGAATTTTTTACTTTCTCCCTTTTTAAGACCAATAAGGTGATCGTCAAGGTGGAGATTGCTTAAATCTTCTCCTATCTTAATCATACGATCAACAGTTCTCAAGAGTTCACCATTTTCATCGAATGCTTTTGCTGTAATATCGACAAAATCATCCTTCTCGGCTTTTGTATCTACTTCCTCAAGAGTGGAAAACCTCTGTCGAAAATCTTCTATCTCCTTTTCAACATCTTTTTCGTTAGTTTTTATTTCGATTCTATCTGTTTTTATTTTGCTAATATCACCAAGTTGAATATATGGTGGTAACTCAAAAGTCAGGTTAGCAACAACATCTTTATCAAAACTAACCTTTTCTTCTTCAAAATTCAATGAAGCCTGTGAAATAGGATCAATATTTTCTTTATCGATATAATCTTTATACTCTTTTTGAAGGATATCGTTAATAGCATCAAACTTGAACTGTTCGCCAAACTGTTTTTCAATAATTGAAGTGGGAACATGACCTGGTCTAAAACCCTTCATCTTTATCTTAGAAATATTTTCCTTCAAAATTTCTTTATATTTTTCGTTGATATCAACCAGGGGAATGGTAACTTTGATAGTGCCTCTAGTCTTCTCCCGGGTAAATTCGAATTTACACGCCATTTTGAATCCTTTATCTATATTTCTTTATACAAAATAATAATTATATAAAAATAAATCAAGATATTTCATGCTTTGTTTTAAACAAATGCCTGGATAGTCTTCAGCTAAATAAAAGAGCTTTAACTAAAAGAAAATAAAATTAGCGCTATTAAAGCAAATTGTACAGGTTTTACTATCCCCAGATAGATAGAAACCCTTGTTTGATAAAAGAAAAAAAATTGTGAAAGGAATAATCCTTCCACAATTTTGAGAAATAAAATTAACTAAACATAATAACTGAAAATACTACATTTGAAAGATTGAGAAAATGTTTTGAAGACTACTTCAGGTTCCATATATCTTCAATATGACCGATGACTTCCTCAATATCTTTCAATGTGAAATCACCCATATGCGCAATTCTAAAGGTTTTCTCTTTTAGATCACCATATCCATTTGAAATCATGAAACCTCGTTTACCAAGCTCCTCATTGAGACCTTTTACGGAAAGGTTTCTTGTGTTTGATATGGTTGTCAACGTAACAGAGCACCATTGCTCTTTTTTAGGATATAGTTCAAAATACTTTTTAGCCCAATTGCGAGTATATTCAGCCATCTGTTGGTGCCTTTCCCATCTTTTCTCAATCCCTTCTTTTTCAATCTTTTTTAGCTGATGTTGCAGTGCATAGTAATGTGATAGTGAAGGAGTAGAAGGATATTGATTGTAAGGCTCTTTCTCGGCAACATACTTATAAAGCTCGATAAGATCAAAATAATAACCTCTATTTTTAACTGTCCTGGCTTTTTCAATAGCTTTATTTGAAACACTGCATATTGCAAGTCCAGGAGGAAGACCTAACGCTTTTTGTGAAGAAGTTAGACAAACATCAACTCCAAGAGCATCTGTTTCTATCTTAACTCCACCCATGGAAGATACGCAATCCATAAGAACTATAACATCGGGATACTTCTTCCAGACTCTGGCAAGATCTGCAACCGGATTCATTATACCGGTAGAAGTCTCATTATGTGTAATAGTCATGACATCATATTTACCAGTTGAAAGATACTCCTCAACAATTTCTGGGCTTATTGCTTCACCAGATGGAGCAGTATAGATATCGGCAGGGATACCATTACCAACGGCAATCTCATACCATCTCTTACCAAATGCACCAACTGAAAAGACAATAGCTCTTTTAGAAGTGCAGGATCTTATTGAACCTTCCATCAAGCCTGTACCTGAAGATGTAGAAAAAAGTATTGTATTGCTGGTAAGCATTATTTTTTTCATTCCTTCGGCACATTCAGCTTGTAATGCACTCGCCTCTTTTGTTCTGTGGTAAATCATAGGCGTACTCATAGCTGCTAACACGTCATCAGCAACTTCTATTGGGCCAGGAACAAAAAGCTTTTTATGCATGGATTCCCTCCAAACTAATTTTTTTACAAAATTATATATAATATATTAATTTAATTTTTCAAGCTTATTGAGTAAAATTAAAAATTTTATTTTTCATAAAGATAAAATCCATTTTTAATTGATCTCTTTCAAAATTCAAAAATTGTCATATACTCAATTTAACGATTTTATCAAGATTTTTTTTGCAGGTCATGCCTAAACCTGCTTTTGAGAAGAAGCTAAATTTTATAATTAATACGATGAGGAAAAATTTGAATAAAACTTTAAAAGATTTTTCAATAATAAATAAAGTCTCAGATAAAGAAAGAATTGAACTTTCAGATTATTTATTCAATAAGGGTTGCAGGAATATTTATCTTTTGCACTCTATATATTGTAAAAATGAAAAATATGCCTACATAATGCCCGATGAAACATTTCAATCTTATGAAAATTTTTCATTTTTTGCTGCATATAACAGAGTAAGTGGAGAACTTCACTTTTTTAACCTTAAAAATGAAGGGATAGATGATTTTTCCTTTTATCTTAAAATCACTGATAATCTTAAAAAAGTCGGGAATGGAATTCAATACCTTGGTACAAATACAGAAACAGCCAAAATGTTGTTTTTAAACAATCCAAAGCTATATGCCTGCGCTCTTGATGTCAATGATTATTATGTATATAACCTTGATTATAATACATTTATAAATAACTTAGATAATATTCAAATCAATCCTGAATATGAATCTCAGGTTTATCTTAAAATGCCAGCGAGCAGACATGATATTGCAGAACTTATCGATTTACAAAAAGGGTATCTTCACGAGGAGATGCATTATCCAATATATATACTTTCAGATAAGTTTGTCTTTCAGAATTTGATGAAAATATATAGCAACTTCAAACTTTTTTATTTAACCTTTCAAGATCAAATTATTAGCAAATGCGAATGGAATGCTTTCACCGACAAATACTTTCAAATAGGTGGAGTATATACAGACCAGAGTTATAGAAAAAAAGGTTATGGACTGTTTTTGCTTTATAAAATGCTCAACTATTCCTTCAGGAACCTTAATATGAAAAATGCCTCACTATTTGTGAGAATGACAAATGAAAAAGCCATAAAACTATATGAAAAAATATTTTTTAAAAAGGATGAATCCAACCTCACCTGGGCTATTTTCAAAAATTGAAAATTTATATATAAATTTCTCCTTTCATCAAAGTAAAAGTCTATTAGTAATAATCTATAAGAAAAATCTATATCAGAAAAACTATCCTTAATCATTAAAATAATAATTTTTAATCTATTATTTTAATAAAAAGTACTCTGCGGTTTATCAATTTTGTAGTATTTATTTTTTGTGGATTTATACGATAAGGAAAATATAATGGGAATTAAAGATGCAGTTTTTTTATTTAACAAACAAATCTCTCCAAGAAGGCTTATCAAACAGATACTGAGTGATCCAAAAAATCAATCTTACTATAAAGAAATTGCCCAAAACTTTTTCTTTTCAGATGAGGCAATTATACAGGGAAATGAAATAGAAAGCTTTTTTAGTGGCATTGATATCTATTATAATGCAAGCATAGGCGCACTATGCGTTAATAGAACTGGCTTTGTAGAGTTCAATGGTGCAAAAATTGATATTTTAGATCCAATAGTCACTCTCAAAAAGGATCTTTATGCTTATCTTATATTACCTCCATTAGATAGTAAAGATCCTGGCTACCTGGTCATAGACAATATATTAAAGATCATCAAAGATAAAAAGATATTAAATTACACTTCAACAGAAAATATCCAGAAGGCTCTCAATTTTGCAGTAAAAGGATATGGCATCACCATACTTCTTGCAAAGGGGGTGGAGCCAGTAAGTGGAAGAGAAGCTGAAATAAAACTTTTTTTTGGACTTTCGGCAAAGGCAGGAAAACTTAAAGATGATGGCTCAATAGATTTTAAAGAAAGAGAAAAATTTATCAATGTAAAAGCGGGAGAGCAAATAGGTGAATATATTGAAGGAAGGAAACCTGTGAAAGGGTATGATGTGTTTGGTAACGAAATAGAACCACCTATTGAGCCTCATACCGGTTATAAAGTTGGAAAAAATCTAAAAATAGAAGGATCAAAGGTTTTAGCTGCAATAGATGGAATAGTTGAACTTGATGAATTTAATAAAGTTTCAATCAACAATATAATAAAAATTGATAAAGATATTGATCTCTCCACCGGGAACATTAAATCGGAATCTTCAATTTTAGTCAATGGAAAAATTAATCCAGGCTTTTTAGTTGAGACAGAAGCAGACCTTATAGTTGAGGAATCAATCTTCAATGCAAGTATCAAAGTTGGCGGAAATTGCAGAGTAAAACATGGAATTTCCGGAGAAATGCAAAAAACTAAGATCTTTGTAAAAAAAGATCTAGTTGCTGAATATATAGAAAACGCCAACATTAAATGTGCTGGGAATATTCAATTTACAAATTCAATATTGCATTCAAAGATAATATGTGGAGGATCTATTAAGGGTATAGGGAAATCAGTCATAATTGGTGGAGAAATATTTGCTTAAAAAGGAATAATAGCAAATGAAATAGGTTCAAAACTTGCAGCTCCTACTACTCTTATTGTTGGAGTTGATATAGAGAGAGAAAGCAAACTTGAAGAGCTAAAACAGCAACTCCTGGCCTCAACATATAAACTTAAACAGGTCAGATTATCTATAGGTGACGATTATTTTAAGGATCCTGAAAATTTCTTAAGAAAATTACCAGATAGTAAATTAGATGAATTTGAAAAGAAATTGGACCAATTCTTTAATCTCATTGATACCCAAAAAGAGCTGGAAGAATCAATAAATAACCTTAAGAAATCAATCTCATTTAAAGATGCTACTATTCAGATAAAGATTAGAATTTTTGATGGAGTTATTATAAGATTTGGAAGCGAAGTATACCAGAATAAAAAGGAGATGAGTGGTCCTGTAACCTTCTATTTCGACGAACAACAGCATAAGATCTTGTTTAGATAAATCCATATTTCCATATATAAAATAGAATTATGTCTAAATTCTGGTATAACATTCTTAATCTGCTCTATCTTTCTACAATCTTTTCGATAATTGAAAGCATAATTTCTTTATATTTTTGAAGTTCATCAAACCTATCCTGTTTATATAAGTTTAAAACTTCCAGAGCGAAATCAGTAAACTCATTATAACCTATCATAGGTGCTGTTCCCTTAAGATTGTGAGTAAAATACTTAAGTTGCTCTTTATCCTTTTTTTCAATACCATCCTTAAGCTTCTTGTAAAAATTTAAAAGATCAGTTAAAAATAACCTCTGGTAACTCATAAGTTCTTTATTGTTATTCAAATATTCATGCAACTTAATAAAAACCTCTTTTTCTCTTTCAGAAAATCCAGAATTATCAACGAAAGTCGCATTCCCTTTATCTATCTCTTCGTGATTTATTGTTGATATTCTTGATTCTAAACTATTTTCTCTATCTTCAGTCAAATTTCTGCAATTCTCCTGTTTTTCTATTTTATTCATTTCTGTTTCATCATAATTTTTATTATTTATCTCTTTTTTAACTGGTATAAAGCGAGTGATCCCTCTAATAATTCCAGTCCTGTTATATGGTTTTGAAATTATATCATTGAATCCAAGTTGAATTAATTCATTTTTTTCTTCTACTGAATCATGAGCTGTCAAAGCAATAATAGGGAGATCTGGATATATTTTCTTTGCCTTTATACAAAATTCTTTTCCGTTCATCACTGGCATATTTATATCGCAGAGAACAAGATTATACTCATCTTTAGAGAGTTTCTCAAGTCCTTCCAATCCATTGTTACAAATTGTAAGCTTTAAAGTATCATATTTTTTTAAATAAGATCTTATTATTTCCTGATTCACAGCATTATCTTCAATAACAAGCAGAGAAGAATTTTTGAAAACAATCTGATCAACAAAAGATTCAATGTGCTCTTTCTTTTCTTCTATCTTTGGCAAACTAAAAGTTAGAAATACTGAAAAGGTAGTCCCTTCATTTTTTTTTGAAGTGCAGTGAATACTCCCTCCCATAAGTTCGATAAACTCTTTAACAATCGAAAGGCCAAGACCTGTGCCTCCATATTTTTCTTTTATCAATTCATTTTCTTGAACAAATGGATCAAAGATATGTTGAAGATTTTCTTCAGCTATTCCTATACCAGTATCCTTTATACAGATGCTTATTTTAACTACATCTTTTGATCTATCTTCAAGTTTTATTATTAGGGCAATATAACCATTTGAAGTAAATTTAACAGCATTACCAAGAAGGTTATAGACAATTTGATTTAACTTTAATGGATCACCATACAAAATTTCAGGTATATCTTCATCAATCAAAGTCTTAAATTCGACATGCGGTTTTTCTTTTATCTTCTCATTTATATTGGCAATTATTGAATTTATTAAATTTGTAAAATTAAAAACTTTTTCCTCAAGTCTTTGAGATACGTTGATATCTCTGGAGTTTTCAAGCATATTATTTAGCATTTGCAATAAAATATTGGCAGATTGTAGTACTATACCGAGTTTTCTCCTTGCTTCTGGTTCTTTTACATCTTCGAAAAGCTGTTCGGTTATTGATATAATACCTGAAAGGGGAGTTTTTAAATCGTGAGTTATTGTTGCAAAAAATCTATTTTTTGAATTAACAGCTTCTTGATCCTGTATATTTTTTATTATAAGTTGATCCGAAGTTTCTTTAAATTGCATAAATAGATTTGCGAGTTCTTCTCTATTTGTTTGCAATTCCTGAATTGCAATTTTGTTTCTATCGTCAAGTATTTTATTTTCGATCTTAAGAAAACAAAGCTGATTTCTTAATTCTCTCAAATAAATATTTATTAATTTTATTTCTGGAATAGAATAAATTTTGCCATCTTTTTTTCTTATTATGCTTTCGCAAAGATTTTTAAGTTGAGTTGAGATGATATCAATTTTTTCCTTATCGTCAAGGAATTCTAGATTTAAAAGAGAGCTGACTGCTCCTTCTTTTCGAATCTTAATATCTTTTTCTTTGTCTGCATTTTTATTTATACCATTTTTTATATTTAAGCTAAAGCTTTCAATAAAGATATCTTTATAACTTTTAAGGTAGTTGTATTTCTGCCCATATTTTGATAAAAACTGATTTATTGAGTTCGGACTTGCCAAAAACTCAAAGGCCTTTAAAAGTGAATTTTTAAAATATTTTATTTCACTTAAGCTTGCATTTTTAGAAGTATCAAAGCTTTTTCGGTTATAAATAACTGACAATGCTACTTTTTCAGATACTTGATAAGGGATTATCGAAGCAAGATTGGAACTCATAAGAAGAAAATTATATGGTTCAAGGACTATTGCAAAATCTATAAGCTTATATGAAAAAAGTTTTTCAATATTTGAACAGTTGTATTTTATCCATTGTATTTTAACATTCCTGGCTTGATAGGATTTTAAAAAATTCATTATCATAAGTTTAAAAGGATTTGATTTGATGGGCAAAGCAACTTTTAGTATATGATCTTTATCCTTTAATTTCTCATAAAAGTTTGATACACCCACCAATCTATATGGAGTGTCCATAAAATTTGATAATAGACCAACATTATCCGATTCATACAGCAGGCTTTTATCAGTCAGTGCTATGTCAATCAAACCACTATCAATAGATTCATTAAGGATGGAGATGCAATCAAAATTATATAGAAGATATTTATCATCACTAAAAAAGTGGTTCTCTTTAAGAAATAGCATCAAATCAAAGTAAAATGGATCCATTAAACCAAATTTTTTCATCAAATTTGAATATTAAAAAATGATTGTTAAAAATATACCTATAATCTTATATATCGACTATATTTTTATCTAATAAACTCATAAAAACTCATAAAAAATATTGAATTTTATGCTATCATTCAAGAGAATAATAGCAAGAAGGTAAATATTTTATATATTTTACCCATTTTCGCTTGCTTTATAGCATCTTTATTTTATATATTATTAAAAATAGGATTTGTCTCTTGTTTACTAAATATTTACTGATAATAAAAGGATTAAAGGCAAAATATGAGTAAAATTAAACAATTCTTTACTATTTTTCTTGTTTTTTTCATTCTTTTTTTATTCTTATTTGCTTTTGACATAGAGGGTTTACAAAACAAATCACCCTCATTCTCCCTGAATGGTGAGATTTTTCGATATATAGACAAAGATATTTATGGGAAAAATAGTCCAGAATTAATTTGTTCTTATAAAAACATTTTTACAAAAAAGATACATATTGCAATATTAAGCTTTGAAAAAGGAATAATAGAAAAAATCTTTGACGTCCCTTTAGGCGAACAATACTATTTTTTTACGATTGGAACCTTTGAATCGTCGGATTACAACTCTATTCTTCTATTTAAAGAATCAAGTATAGATATTATTAAATTAAAAAATGGCTCATATTCCATTGAAAATTATTTAAATACTAAAAGAAATGCTTTTGCTTACTCCTTTTCATCAGATTTTCCTTATATCAAAATGAGTGATGATATAAACAAAGATGGGATAGAAGAGCTTTTTCTTATAAGTTCAAATTACATAGATATATACTCCCAGACGAAATTGATTCAAACGATTCCATATTCTTTTCAGGCTTTTTATGATTATAAATCCTCGTTTGGTGGCTTTTCATCTTCTCAAAATATTTTTATAGTATTTCCTGATCTGATATTTAAAGATATAAATGGTGATGGATTTGATGATTTTATTTTGCAATACAGGACAAAAATTGTATACAGTATTTTTAACTCTAAGAAAAACTCCTTTGAAGTACAAAATACTCTTGATCTTTCAAAATTTGTTTCTATAAGGTCAGGCTATTCCTTTTTCAACAGCCACCTTTTAATTTCTAATTTTAATAATGACAATTATCCAGATATATTAACCATGAACTTTAATATGGCTTCAGTAGTCAATACAGACAAAACCGGTATTCTATGCTACCTCTTTAAGGGAGATGGTAAAGGCTGGCAAGCCAATCCATCAAACCAGTTTTTTATTGAATCATTATCAGGTATTGAAAGCAAATTATTCTTCAATGATTTCAATAAAGATGGGAAAACAGATCTTATAAGTGTAGGATCAAAACTGTTCGCATCAAATTTTTTTCTTTCCCTTTCTATGAAAAGAGCCTTGCCACTCCAGATCTCCCTTTTCCCGCAGATAGCTGATGCTTTCGCTAAATCTCCAATAATAGAAATTGAAAAGAATATTTCTCTCGATAATCCAAATTTACTCGAATCAAACCAACTTACATTCGATTCTTATTCTACTCTTGATCTTGAAGCATTGATAAGTCAAATTATTTTTAACAATGAAAAGGATTTAAATAAAGATGGAATAAATGATTTTGTTGTATATAATTTTGACGGAACCTTTTCTATATACCTTTCAAACATTCAGAATCCATCAATATATTCAAAAAAGGAAGATAAAATTATTACTGTTTCTATGGAGTTTTTGAATATTTTCTATCTTTCTGGACCATATTCTGTCATATTAAACAATGGCAACATGTTTTATCTTTTAAATATATTGAAAAAAACAGGGAAAATTTATTTAACAACTATAGGTTAAATGTTTTTTGCTCTTTGCGCTAAGAAGTTCAGGTTTGGTTTTGAATATTTAAGTTGTGAGGTGCAATAATTTAATGAAATCTCTTCTTGTCGATTTTTAGCTTTTGAATACTTTCAATTTTTTATGATAAATTTTATTTTATTTTTTTATTAATTTTTTATTTAACCAACAATTATTTTCATGCAAAATTTAAATGAATACGTTCTAAAAAAGGTCATGGACACTAAGAAATGAAGCTAAGCATGTTTGACAAATATCTTTATATAAAAGCATTTTTTATTATTTTATCCATTTTTTTATTTGTATTATTTTTCAACTTTTATTCGATTACACTGTTTGGAAGTGAATATTTTATAAACAGGATAATTATACAGGGTAACAGTACAATATCAAACGAAGAAATATGCAGCCATTTGAAAATATCAGAAAATGAAATATATCCTGTAGAAACTCTTATAGATATCCAGAACCTTTTGGTAAGCTGGGGATATTTCAACCTTGTTGAAGTGGACTTTGAAACTATATATAACAATGAAATAATTAAAAAGATACAGGAAACTTATAATACAGCCAATCTAGCCGATCTAATTATCATAAACATAATCATAACTTTAGCAGAAAATAAAATCGTTAATAGTTATAGGTTAATCAATAGTTCTATAAATCTTTTAAATATCGAAAAAAAATTAAAAATTGAAGAGGGAAAAGCCTTTAATCCAGCCTTTCTTGAGCATGATCTTGCATTGATTTCTAAACTTCCCTATATAACAAGGGTTTCCTCACAAATAATTGAAAATGATCTGTCTTTGGACATCAAGGTAATTATAGAATATCAAAACAAATCCGAATACCAATTTTCAATGCAAAACTTTATTGAAACTTCATTTAGCTACGAAATTGGAAAAACCTACTTCCCTATAATTTTATCTTTTAGTATATTTTACCCATTTAATAAAGAAAGTTTAGCTCCTTCAATAGCTTTTGGTATTGGTTTAAATGTTTTACCATGTTTTGAAATTTATGCGCTTGAAAATTTTTTATTTCAAAATAATTTTGATAAGAATTACCAGTATGGAACAATATTTGGATTTTCATTGAAGGGTTATCTTATTAATTCACAAATCTTTAGACTTGATTTAAACCCTTTATCCATTAATATTAATTTTCTAAATGACTTTTCTGATTATTCATTTAATGTTCGAACAGACATTTTTTTTAAAGCATTTAATTTTGTTAATCTATTTTTTTCATCTATTTATTATAAAAACTCTTATGGGCTCATTAAATATGGTAATTCTCCCAATTCTGACAATAGTTTTACAATTTCAAATTATTTTTTATCCTCACCCTATTTTTATTTTTTATATCCAGAAGTAATACCTTTTAGATTTATGGATAATGTATCTAGTATAAATGGTTCACAGGCATTTTCTTTCTCTTCTGACCTTCTAATACATATTTTTTCAATTTCAATTGTAAATACTTCTCTAATATGTTCCTGTGATCTTATAAAAATTTCTGGTGATACTAATATACTTCTTTGCTATGGATTGGGCTTATTATTTTCAATAGGAGTTCCAGGTATTGTATCACTGCCTTTATCTATCCAGTATTTCTGGGATAAAGATTTCATTAATGGAATAGTTAAATTTACATTTTTAGCAAAAAAATTTATATAATACAGTCGAAAGTACAATAGTTAAAAGTTGAAAGTCACAAGTCAAAAGTTCGGGAAAAATATTTTATCAATACAGTCAAAAGTCGAAAGCCTGAAATCCCGAAATAAAATTTATAAATCAAAGAGATAAAATACAAAACTTAAGTTTTTAAATAAGATAGTCTAAAACTTCAAGTTTAAAGCCATTGCATAACTTGATAGACTCAAAAAAAGGAGATGTGATGCCTCCATTATTGGAATTGGATAAAATAACAAAGAATTATGGTCAATTTAAAGCTATTAAAGAGCTTTCATTTTCAGTTAATGAGGGTGAAATTCTTGGTTTTCTTGGATTAAATGGTTCTGGTAAAACTACAACCATCAAGATACTTGCTGGACTTTTGCCTGATTACGATGGCAGGATTATCTACAAGGGAAAAACAGAAAGATCCATTGGTAATAAACCAGAAATAACCTTCATTTTTGATTCTCAGAATTTTTATGATAACTTAACAGCTTATGAAAATCTTCGCATAATATCATATTTAAACTTATCAAAATTCAAAAAGAGATCGATAAAAAAAGATATAACTTATGCTCTTGAACAGATAGGCCTTAAAGATTGGATATATAAGCCTGTGAAGACATTTTCGAGAGGAATGAAACAAAGACTTTCTTTAGCCAGTGCTCTTCTTCTACATCCTGATTTTTTAATTCTTGATGAACCTACTAATGGTCTTGATATTGATGGTATCTATCTGGTAGAGCAATATTTTTCAACTTTATCTAAATCTGGGTGCACTATCTTGCTTTCATCGCATTATCTTGAAGAGGTTGAAAGACTTGCAAATCATATAATAATAATTCACAAAGGTGAAAAAAAGTTTGATGGTTCAAACGAATCTCTTGCGATAATGAAACTATTAGGTGTTACCATAACTTTTAATGAGATTCTTGACAACAACAAAAAAGAAACAATAGAAAGACTTATTCTGGAAACTAGCATCCCAATTACAAAAATAGATTTTTATGAAAACAAACTGGAAGTTAACTTCAATACTCAAGACTACATCGATAAGGTGAACGATTTAAGCAATTATATTGAAAAGATAAACAATCTTCTTTTCGAAAACAAATTCAAGATATCTTTTATAGAGCCTATATATAAACATCTAAAGGAATTATTTTTTATCGAAAAATGAATTATTCACAATTTCTCCATGATCTAAAAATTAGGTTTTTTTTATTAGTCCAAAATATTTGCTGAAGTAAGTGAAAAGATTGAGTAAAGAAAGAATAATAAATAAGGATGATAGAAAGGTTGGTAATATGAATCACACTATTTCATTTATAAAAATAGAATTTATTAAAAGCAAAAAGAATAATGCATTTTTGATTTACTTTTTGGCTTTCATTATTTTATCGATAATTCTAACTTTCATTTTGCATCTTGGAAGATTTGGCAATAGTGGAAATCTTGAAATACCTTTAAACTATTCTTATGGCGGATATGCATTCAATATAGTTTTTTATATATGTATATTTATAATCTTGCTTTTACTTGATTCAGATATTAGAGATGAAATTAAGAGCAATAAAATATTTTTGATTCTTACTCAAAGTGCATCGAGAACAAATTATTTTCTTGGTAAAACATTACACTGGTTTCTTGTTTGCCTTTTCTGGTTGCTAATTTCATTAGTTATCTGTCATCTTATAAGCTACAATCTTATTTTCTCTGGCAGACCGCCAAGATTCGATAATGGTGCACCAGTATCAGATTCCTTTCTTTTATCAAATCTAATTTTTTCATATATTTCACTTTTACCTTCAATATACTTTTTTATACTTCTTGCTTTTATATCCGGATTTTTCTTTTACTCTTCAGCAGCTGGTTTGCTTTTCATATCGGGTCTGGTTATTTTATCTTATGAAATGAAAGGATTTTTCTTTTTCCCATTGCTAAAGATCTACTTTCCATCGGCAATTATTTCTTTGCCAAAAATAGCTGATCCGGAAGTGATTTTCAAATTTTTTTTATTTTCTTTAATGGATATCATGATAATTTTTTTCTGTAAAATTGTACTTAACAAAAGAGAGTTTAGATAACTTAATTATGAACCAATACCAGGTTTAGCATCATTATAGCTGCTAAATAGATTAACGTGATTATCAATTTTTAATTTACAAACTTTTTCTTTTTGATTATATTTATTTCCATCAAGGAGTTATTATGTTTAAGGAAGTTAACCAGAATGTTAGTTTTCCAGAAATGGAAGAAGAGATACTAAAATTCTGGAAAGATACAAATACTTTTAAAAAATCTACAGAACTTAGAGAGAATTCTCCAGCTTTTGTATTCTACGATGGGCCACCTTTTGCAACAGGACTTCCGCATTATGGACACTTCGTCCCTGGCATTGTTAAAGATATAGTCCCCAGGTATAAAACCATGAAAGGTTATCATGTAGAAAGAAGATGGGGATGGGATTGCCATGGTTTGCCTGTAGAAAATGAGATGGAAAAAGAATTAAATTTAAAGACAAAAAAAGATATAATCTCTTATGGCATAGAAAATTTTAATGAATCCTGTAGAAGCATAGTTTTAAGATACACATCAGAATGGGAAAAGATCATAGAGAGAAGTGGTAGATGGGTCGATTTTAAAAATGCTTATAGAACGATGGATCCATCATATATGGAGTCTATCTGGTGGGTTTTTAAGTCTTTATGGGAAAAGAATCTTATCTATGAAGGTTACAAAATATTACCATATTGTCCAAGATGTGCGACACCTCTTTCAAATTTTGAAGTAAACCAGGGATACAAAGAGGTTAAAGATCCAGCAATAACCGTGAAATTTCAAGCTAAAGACGATAATACTCTTTTTTATCTTGCATGGACGACCACACCATGGACATTACCATCAAATCTTGCTCTGGCCGTCGGTCCAGAGATAGAATATATCGAGGTGCTTGACCATGAATCAAAAGAAAGGTATATCCTGGCGACAGATAGGTTAAATTCATACTATAAAGATGAATCAGGATTTACCATTGTTAAAAGATTTACAGGTGCAGAAATAGAAGGTAAAGAATACATTCCCCTTTTCCCATATTTTAAAAGCATCAGTCCTTCTGCTTTTAAAATTGTGCTTGCAGATTATGTATCGATAGAAGATGGAACTGGTATAGTTCACACAGCACCAGGTTTTGGTGAAGATGACTACAATACAGGTATAAAATATAGACTACCTATAGTATCTCCAGTAGATGAAAATGGTGAATTTACTCAAGAAGTAATAGATTATAAAGGGATGCTGGTTAAAGATGCTGATCCATTAATCATTGAAGATCTTAAGAAACGAAAGGTACTTGTTAAAAAAGAAACCATAACTCATAGTTACCCACATTGCTGGAGGTGTGAATCTCCTTTAATATATAAAGCTGTCTCTACCTGGTTTGTTAAGATTGACCCAATAAAAGATGATATGATCAATGCAAATAAACAAATTACCTGGGTGCCAGATCATATTAAAGATGGTAGATTTGGCAAATGGCTTGAAGGTGCAAGAGACTGGGCTGTTTCAAGAAATAGATTCTGGGGCACTCCACTACCTGTTTGGAAATGCAGGGATTGTGGAGAAACTATTTGCATAGGGTCAATTTCCGAACTCGAAAAACTTTCATCAACAAAAGTAAAAGATCTGCATAAACATTTTGTCGATAAAATAGTTTTAAAGTGCCCAGAATGTGGCGGTTCCATGGAAAGAGTCCCTGAGGTTCTGGATTGCTGGTTTGAATCTGGTAGTATGCCATATGCACAGGAACATTACCCTTTTGAAAATGTTGAAAAATTTAAACAGAGATTTCCAGCAGATTTTATAGCTGAAGGACTCGATCAAACCAGGGGTTGGTTTTACACTTTAACAGTTATAGCTGCTGCTCTTTTTAAAAAACCAGCCTTTAAAAATTGTATAGTAAACGGGCTGGTCCTTGATGAAGAAGGTAAAAAGATGAGTAAAAGGTTGAAAAATTACCCTGACCCATCATATATCATGAATAACTATGGAGCAGACGCTTTAAGGTTATACCTCATAAATTCGGCTGTAATAAGAGCGGAAGAACTTCTTTTTTCAGAAAATGGAGTCAAAGAGGTAGTTAAAAATATATTACTTCCACTATACAATGCATATTCTTTCTTTGTTACCTACGCAATTATCGACAACTGGAAACCAGATGAAAAACTTATATATTCTCCTTTAAATATGAAGCAATTTTCTAATGAACTTGATAGATGGATACTTTCTAATCTTCAAACACTTATATTAAAAGTTACAGAAGCAACTGAAAGTTATAAGCTGTATCTTGCAATACCTCCCATAATAGATTTTATCGATGACTTAACCAACTGGTATATCAGACGTTCAAGGCGAAGATTCTGGAAATCAGAAAATGATACCGATAAAAACGAAGCCTATCACTCATTATATTTTGTATTGCTGACATTTTGTAAGATAGCAGCTCCCTACATCCCTTTTATTACGGAATCTATATATCAGAACCTGAAGTTGCCTTCAATGCCTCAATCTATTCATCTAACTGAATACCCTGATAGTTTATATCCTCTTGTCGATAAAGACCTCGAAAATAAAATGTCAATAATACAAAAAGCAGTTATGCTTGGAAGAAATTTACGAACTTCATATAATCTTAAAGTCAGGCAACCATTAGCAAAGATATTTATAGTAGACCCCGACAAACATGAACTTGATTTAATAAGCAATCTTGAAGATATGGTCAAAGACGAATTAAATATTAAACAGGTTAATTTTTCATCAGAAGAAGAAGGCATATTACAATATAGTGCAAAGCCAAACTTTAAAAAACTCGGGAAAATTTTAGGTAAAGATATATCCAAAGCACAAAAAGCCATTTTGCAACTCAGTTCATCACAAATAGCTTCTATTTTAAAAGGAAATAAGATTAAAGTGAAAGAAGATGACTTCGCATATGAACTTCAAGCTGATGATATTATTGTAGAAAGAGTTCCCGCAAAAAATATGGCCATTATAAATGAAGGACATCTTACAGTTGCCATTGATACAAATATAACTTTAGATTTAAAGCAGGAATGCGATGCACGAGAAATCATAAATAAAATACAGAATACAAGAAAAGAAGAAAATTATAATGTTATCGATAGAATAGAAGTTTCTATATGGACTACAAGATCAATACTGGAAAGTATCAATAAATTTAAATCATATATATGCAATGAAACCCTGTGCAACAGATTAAATCTCTTTGATCTTGATAAATGTGCACCTCCAAAAGAGTCAAAAAAGTGGGAAATAAATGATGAGATTGCATACATAAACATAGCCAAAAGCCAAAATTAGTTGTTAAATGGCTATTATAATTTTTCATAGACAATAAATCTTATTCTGTTTTAATTAAGTCAATATGTTTTACTCATTTTGACCAGCCCTGTTACAACTTTTTACATATATTTTTTCGCTCTTCCTTTGTTTTATTTGCTCAGCTTGATTGTACAGTGAAAATCTTTGCTATCTAAATTAAAAAGTGGAAAGCATAACATTATTTTACTTTTTAATACTATATAATATAAAAATAATATAAAAATAACTTTTTATTATAACTTGCAACTTAGAATTAATACCCAAACAAAACAGCGAAGAGTTCAATTTTTAAACCTTTGACGAATTTTTAACTTTATACTTCGAACTTTAAACTGTTTTGACTACATAAAAAAGCGAGAAGCTACTTATAACAAAATAATTATTTGCAGGAAAAAAAATGACAAATCTTAAAGATTATCAACAAGAGTTTATTGATGCTGTAAAAACTCTAGAAACCAGATTTCCTTATTCATCTGCATTTGCTCAAACAGTAGAGAGATCTTCTGTTGCTTCATCTACAAGAGAAGATAAGATAATCTTTCCTGATCCTGAAACTGGTTATGTTTTAACAGCTTTTACTGGTTCTTATTTCATAGAATATTCAAGTTATTCTCTTACATTTGAAAATATAAAGCAGGGTGTTGAAACGCTTATGTCTATTCCTTTTTCTAAAAGCTCGGAAACATTTGAGATTGATCCTGGAGAAAAATTGACAAAAGATTTTTCGCAGCCCATCATCAAAGATCCCTCTATTATTGATATAAAAGATTTCCTTCAAACAGCTAGAAATAATAGAGAAGAAATAGATTCCCTATCCAGACTTATACAGATGTCTATGTACCGGATTGGATATGAAAAAAGGGATGAATTATTTATCAATAGAAACAAAGTTTTATTTCAATCTCTTTGTAGATTTGATTCAATGTATTATATGGTCCTATCGGATGGCAAAAATTCTTCACCTATTTTTGATGGATTTTGTAAAATTGGTGGATTTGAACATTCGTTTTTTGACAAATCTAGAGCAAAAGTTGTTGTAGAAGATGGCATTAAGGTACTTGGAGCACCCAGATTAAAACCCGGAGTTTATGATTGTATATTTTCTCAAGAAATGGCCGGAATGTTTGCACATGAAGCATTTGGCCATGGAATGGAAACAGATATGTTCTTGAAAAAAAGAGCAAAAGGTGAACAATATCTTGGTAAACAAGTAGCCTCAAAACTTGTCAACATGTGGGATAATCCAACTTTAGGGGAAGAAGATCCAGAAGCCTGTGCTTCTTTCTTTTTCGATAATGAAGGTAAACTTGCATCTACTACACATATTATAAAGGATGGCATTCTGATATCTGGTATGACAGATCTATATTCGGCTTCAAAGCTTAAAATTCCTAGAACACCAAACGGTAGAAGAGAATCTTACTCACATAAACCATATGCCCGTATGACAAATACATACTTTGAGAAAGGAAATACTTCATTTGAAGAGATGTTAAGCAAGGTGAATTACGGTTACTACGTTGATTATGCTACAAACGGGATGGAAGATCCAAAGGGATGGGGGATTCAACTTGAATCTCTTTATGCTGCGGAAATAAAAAATGGCAGACTTACAGGAAATATTTTTTCACCTGTCATTGTTACAGGTTATGTTCCTGATCTGTTAATGAGCATAACAGCAGTTAGTGATCAGTTTAAGATCTCTTCCATGGGTTATTGTGGAAAAGGACATAAAGAATGGGTAAAAGTTACAGATGGAGGTCCCCATTTGTTATTAAAGGCAAGGTTAGCTTAAGAGTAAATTATTTTAAAAAAAGATTATGGATATTCAATATTTTGTATATTAGATAATTTGTATATTAGTTCTTTTTATTCAGGATAAAATCAGTTTTTTTAAAAATGAGGAGACTATTATGGAAAATAATATAAATGAAACCCAGAAAATCATAGAAAAAATTTTATCAGATAAAGATCTCTATTTCTGGTCTGTTAAAACAATTGAAGAAAATAGAGCAGAGAATTACTTTATATTTGGACAAACAGAATCAAAAAGACAGATTAATATTGTAAAATACAAGATTTCTATTTTTATTTTAAATAAGTTAAATGAGCTTCAAACCATAGGTGATTCTTCTGGAATTTTACCAGAAAACTGTACGGAAGAACAAATTCAAAATATGATAGACAAATTGATAGTATCAGCCAGGTTAGTTAACAATCCATTTTATGAAATAAAAAATGAAAAATTTCATTACAATAAATTTAACAATTGTGATTCCAGTATATATGAAAATCCATACATTGTTTGTGATGAATTATCCAATAAAATAAGTTCTCTTGCTAAATCTATAAACAATGCAAAATTATCAACTACAGAGTTATTTACTTCCAGAATATCTGAACATTACTCGAACTCCTCATCAAATAGATATTCATTCGATAAAACTAAAATTATGCTTGAAGGAGTTTTTTTAGCAGGACCTGACGATTCATCAGAAAGTTATTTTTTAGATCAAGCAACTTTTTTAGATGAACTTGATCTTGAACAAACTTTAAAAAAACATGCAAAATATGCAAATGATAGCATAAATGCGGCAACTTTACCAACAGGAAAATATAAGGTTATTTTTTCTGAAGAAGCTTTAGAAGAATTTTTCAATTTTTATTTGACTCATGCAAGTGCTTTAGCCGTTTACAATAAATTTTCTCTCCTAAAATTAGGTGAACCAATTATCTTTAAAAATCCTAAAACTCCTCTAACAATCAAATCTGATCCTTTTATCCCGGGTGGAGCATCCAGTAGAGTGGCAGATGACTATGGTATACCCTTGAAACCTTTTAGTATCATTGAAAACAATAAGATGGTTCAGTATATCTCAGATCTCCAATATTCACAATATCTAAACCTTCCATATACCGGTCCTTTGACTAATTATGTCATAAACCCCGGAACCAGAAGCATTGAAGAGATTGTTAAAGAAGAAAATATAGTTCTTCTTCTTAGATTTAGTGCTTTTTCACCGAAAGAGATTACAGGTGATTTTTCTTCTGAAATCCGACTTGGATATATTACAAAGAATGGAAAACAGATCCCCATCAAGGGTGGTTCGGTATCTGGTAATATTAGAAATCTCATTGATACACTTGAATTATCTTCAAATATCGTTAAAAAAGGTAGCTATATAGGTCCCGACGCAATAGTACTTGATAATGTTGATATTTCTGGAGTTTAACGTAGCATTCACTCTGAATATTTTAATTATAATTTTTCACTCTATACCAGGCAAATCTTTGATAATTATTCATTCGTATCTTCAAGTGAAGAGTGATAATATATACTTTCCCATTTTTTTTGGTAATTTATACAGTATTATCAAATCTCCAATCAGGGAATACTCTACAAAACTTTTTCTATATAGATTAACATCACAAATAAAAAATAGAATTAGAGAAGTAAAGAGTGCATTATTTTTTTGATATTTTATCCATTAAAGGTCTTATAAATATATTTATTATAAGTAATCCTACAAGCATGATAAACAATAATAATAATCGAGAAATTGTGTTTAGATCTTTTAGAGATATTACAAGTACGAATATAAATATAAATAAAATTACAAAAATAAACCCAATAATGTTTTTTAAGTATTTCATATGATTAATGGTTC
>JAAYUW010000097.1 GCA_012517545.1 Exilispira sp. | reverse complement strand
GGCCTTCATCCTGCACGCAGTGTCGCTCCTTCAGGGTTTCCCCCATTGAGGAAGATTCTTAGCTGCTGCCTCCCGTAGGAGTCTGGGCCGTATCTCAGTCCCAGTGTGGCTGACCACCCTCTCAGGCCAGCTACCCATCATAGCCTTGGTGGGCATTTACCCCGCCAACTAGCTAATGGGACGCAAGCTCATCCTATGGCGGATTTCTCCTTTAACAAAACTTATATCTCTATAAGCTTCGCATTATGCGGTATTAGCTCATGTTTCCATGAGTTATCCCCCACCTTAGGGCAGATTCTTACGTGTTACTCACCAGTTCGCCACTCGCCAGCACCATATATTGCTACATGGCCTGCTGCCGTTCGACTTGCATGCTTAAGACACACTGCCAACGTTCGCTCTGAGCCAGGATCAAACCCTCCATACACAAATATATAACCTATACTATGTATAGGATTGGATTTAATCATACAGAGCTTCTTTCGTCGCTCGAAGTTCTCTAAAAGTATTTTCATGGGTCTCGCACTTTCCTTTTCCCATGATTAAATTATAAAAAATACTGAAAATGCACCATTAGAGCTGCCTTAACTACCACTTTAAGTCCACTCTCGTAAACTTGTACGTGGCGTCGGCGAATCTCAAACTACTATATCTTTTATCTTTGTCAAGTAGTTTTTGAAATTTTATGTAAATTATTTTTTTACGATTTTCCTTTGATAACATTAGTGCTGCTAAAAATATCAGCAAAAACTGATAAAAAAAAATTTCAATTAATAGTATTTAACAGTTAAGAGAGCCAACCATGATAAAATTAAGCTATATAAAGCTCATATTTAATCCTTATAAAATAGTAGGATGCTTATTTAAACATTATCTATAGTAATAAAAGATTGTTAAAAAAGAATGAAAAAGAAAAATATCATACATATAAATGATCAACTTATATAAGTTGCAATTTATAAATAAACATCTTTTATAAACAATTCTGCAATTTTCAGCAATGACTTAAAATCTTATATTTTTTAGTGATAATCAAAACAATAAATACTTACTTGTATTTTACAAAATTAGCTCAACAAATTATTTGCCAGTCGTATTGAACAAATAAGATTCCTTAATGAAAATATGTAATATCAAAAATGATCTTTTAACTTCATTTTTTAATATTTTCTAGCTTAAAAAATCATTTAGCAAACCGAAATAACTAATATAATTAGTATACTTTTTTATTTAATAACGATAATAAATATTATTAATGGCGTTCCTGGAATAAGGTATAAATTTAAAAAAACTATCTAACTGGTACATGCAGGAGCGCGTAAACCGCTTGAACATTTTATATATCATACTCTCAAAGACAGAAAAACATTCAACATGAGGTTTAAAATGATAAAATCAAAGAAGCGTAAATCTTTATTATTCATGCTTGTTTTCATATTTTTTCTAATAATTGCATCAATCCCCTCATATAATAGTTTATTTTTAAATCAACTGTCAGCACAGATTATAAATTCTACTGCAAACCCTGTAAAAAACCAGGGGATCTGGATAGAATATGTGGAAAGCACATATTTTTATGATAAAAATGATCCATCAAAAGTTTACTTTCCTGAAAATCTTTTTGATAATCTTGAAGATACAGCATGGGCTACAGAATCAAAGATATCTTATCCCACTATAAAGATTTATTTTCATATTCCTGTAAATATTTCAAAATTATCTATAAAAAATGGCTTAAATGATGAACAAACTGATGAATATAAAGATAATGGTAGAGTCAAAACTTTTCAAATCAGGACAAAGTATAAAAACTTTGATTTTGCTCTCAATGACACCAGCCAATGGCAATCGGTTGTTTTGCCAGATATTTCTGTTGATTATATTGAACTGGTTGTTACATCATATTATCCAGGTAAGAAGTGGTACACAATATGCCTATCAGAGATAAGTTTCAATTTGCCTTCTGAGTTTTCTATAAATGAAATGACTGCTAAAGGTCAAAGTCTCTATGCATGGATGATGAATAATCTTGTTGGTAAAACAGAGCAAGATTCATCAACATTCTCAAAAATTGCATCGGATTATCTTAACCAGATAATTACAAGTATCGGAATACCAGGCGAAGAAAACTCTTCCTTAAGAGAACAGGCTTTTCCATATTTTGCCTTCATAAACAATACAAAAAAAATACCATTATCTTTAGGTTTTCCAAGAACTCAAAAGATTATTGATATATATGAAAGTGCATTTAACTCAGATTCTTACATAAAAAGTGGCATTTTTGATGCATTTTCTCCAACTTATTTTTTCTCTTTGTATGTAAACTCCTTGCAACCATACTCCTCAATGCTAGCAAAAAGCATGCTACTTAATCTAAGTTTTAATCAGGATATATCCAATGATAAAACACTCGATGAAACTTTGTTGCATTTTTTGATCCTTGGCATGGATCTGAGGAGCAATTATTTTAAAAATAAGTATAAAACAAATAATAAAAATCAATTAACCTCATCTGTCAAAGTGCAATTCACATTTTATAGACTTTTAAGAAGCATTAGAAACAGTCCATACAAACCACTGGCTTTTTATGAAACTGTAATGCTTGAAGATTGTATTGAACTTCCAGCTTATGTTAATTATCTATTAGAATATATAAATAACAAAGATTTATTTGGACAGAAATACCTTGAAGGCGGGAAAATAGAAACAACAACTTTTCAAAATGATTCTTTTATAGTTGCAAACATTGACAACATAGAAGAGTTTGGACAATTTGCTATCTCAATGTACCTTCATAATGAAGATTTGATTAATTATTTTAAAGTTTTTTTGTCAAAATTAAATCTATCCGAAGAGATAAAAAATCAATTAACTAAAATATTGATAGATTCAAACTACTATGCAAAACACCCTGAAAGACAATACTATTAGTAATTTACGATTGCAAAATATTGTTGATAAAAGCAACAAGTACATTAATAGCCTGAGCATTATAACCACCTTCAGGGATAATAATATCTGCATATCTTTTTGTGGGTTCAATAAATTCATAGTATCCTGGTCTAACTGTTGAAAGATACTGTTCGATAACTGACTCTACAGTTCTTCCTCTTTGCTCTATATCTCTTCTTAGTCGTCTAATAAATCTTATATCATCTGGAGTATCAACAAAAATTTTTAGATCTATTAAATTTCTAATAGCTTTATTATTCAGTACAAGTATCCCTTCAAAGATAATCAACTTTTTAGGTTTAACAGTGGTATATGTGTCTTTCCTTCTATGATGAACAAAATCATATTGAGGCATTAATATGGTTTCATTATTTTTAAGTTTTTTAAGATGTTCTTCCATAAGTTTATTATCAAAAGCATCGGGGTGATCAAAGTTGAATTTTGTAATGTTATTGTTATCTACTTCTTCTCCGAGCAAATCTTTAGCTGATTTATAATAATTATCCTGAGGAATAAATGTGAAGTCGCTCACAAGTTCAGAAATTTTATTGACTATTGTTGTTTTACCAGAGCCTGAACCTCCAGTTATTCCAATAATTTTATTCATCTTATTTCCTTTTTTTCACCCACGCTTAGCTGTGAAGAGCCATTTTTATTTGTTTTATTAAAAATCGTAATAAATTTAAATATCCTACCAAAGTGCATGTATGCAAAGATTTTTACACTTTTACAGAAAAAATAGTTCAAACTTTATTCATCAAACAAATAATTACATTCTGATTAACAAAATCAAGAAAAAATATCATGATATTTTAGCCATTTTTAAAAAGATTCAAATTTGAAAAAACTATATCTTTTCATGGAATTGATTGAAAATCCAAGTATATTTTTTCATCTATTTTATTTTCCAAAATTCTTATGAGATTTCTCTTTTAATACTATATTAGCTATAATGGAAATTAAAAATTAATAATCTTACCAAATGTTAGCTTACTTTCACCTGGTTTTTTATCCTTATTTTTCTTTATAATTATATCAGACTTTTCAAGAACTTTACCTGCTATATTTTGACCACGCTCTACCCAGCGTACATCAACTTTATGAAACTTTGAAAGAAGATCCATAATTCTTATATAACAAGATAGGATTTTGAAATCCTTTGGTGGTGGAATCCATTTATTATATTGCCTTGCAAAAGATTGCAAATCTGAATAAACTATTAGTTTAACTTTAGATTTACTTATATTACTTGCTCTAAGGTATTTTTCGATCTTACACAGGGTTTTTTCTATGCCTAAATACTCTGTATAGGCAGAGTCAGAAGATTTACCAAGGTTGATAAACTCTGTTCTTTCTTTATTATCAATCAGCATTCCACCAAGACAGTAACAGCAATATGCCTGTTTAGACTCAGGGTCAAAACTAGAATCTACATAAACTTTTAAAATGTAATTATTTTTGTTTTTCATATTATCTAGGATATTAAACAAATTGAAATCTTACAAAATTTAAAATATTAATTTTGCCACTTTACATTGCTTTTTTTTAAGATAAATTTGTTAAAGTAAGAATTTTGCCTGAAATCTTTTTTTCAAAATTTATTTTTTATCTTTTTTATCTGGTTAAACCGAAAAGTTCATAATGTAAATAAAGACAAATACAGATTATTTTTTATCCGGCAAAATTTGCAGAAAATATTTTCAGGATAATTCAATGATTATAGGCATTACAGGACCAATAGCCTCTGGAAAAGATATTTTATTGAATATTATGTTAAAAAATTTAAATAAAAAAAATATATCAATTATTGATGCAGATATTGAAGGGAAAGAACTAGTTCAAATATACTGGAAAGATATTGAAAAAATGTACAATGTAAACTCTAAACAAGAGCTTTCTAAACTCGTTTTTAGCAATATTGAAAATCTAAAAAATTATAATAATTATATTCATCCAAAACTAAGCTCAATTTTGAAAAAAAAACTGCTCAAATTTGCAGGGAACCAAAAAAATTCAAATTGCCATAAGTTTAACAATCAAAAGCTTCTCATATTAAATTGCGCACTTTTGCACCTTTTCAAACTTGAATTTCTTTGTAACAAAATTATTTTTATAGATTCCAGCCCGGAGCTAAGGTTGCAAAGGCTTATAAATAGAAATAACCTTTGTGAAGAATCTGCAAAAAATATCATAAAATTACAGATGCTT
>JAAYUW010000096.1 GCA_012517545.1 Exilispira sp. | reverse complement strand
TTATACTTTAAAAGCTTCTGCTGGAGAAGTTCTATATAATAGTGAGGAGCTGCTGGCATAAATGGAGCACCAAAAAAAGGTGAAAATGTAGCTTGAGGCTCCAATATGCCGGTTTCTGTTCCAGCGAGTTTTGAAGTATAGCCCATAAGAAACCATAGAAGTGCTTGATCTATGTCTAACCTTGATATGGGTGGTAAAACACCGTTTGCGTCGGCTGTTAGAAAAATAATATTGGATGGATGATCACCGACACTTTCCTCTTTAATATTTGGTAAAAATGAAAGTGGGTAGGAACCTCTTGAGTTTTCTGTAAGTCGAATATCTGAAAGATCAAATGAACCATCTGGATAGCATAGCACATTTTCAGCTATTGCACCATAATTTAAGGGATCCATATTTCTAAAACAAGCGTTGTATATTTCTGGTTCCTTGTTTGGGTCAAGATTTACAAGTTTAGCATAACAACCATATTCGAAATTTGCTACCCCGGAATCTGACCATCCATGTTCATCATCTCCGAGTATCCTTCTGTCTGCAGAAGTGGAAAGTGTCGTTTTCCCTGTTCCAGAAAGACCTAAAAAGAGCGTTATATCTTTATTTGGTCCTTCATTTGCAGAACAATGAAGGGGGAGTATATTATGAAATACAAGGTAATAATTCATGACTGTGAAGATTAGCTTTTTACATGTTCCAAGATACTGAGAACCTATGACAATACCGATATGGTTTTCATAATCTATAGCAATAGCCATATTGGTTGTTTTTCCTGTTTCAGGATTTATCCTGAGTCTTCCTTTGTATCTATCAGGATTTAAGTAATCATTGGGTAACATCAAAAGATAAAAAGGTTCATCTTTAAATATGCTGTTGGAATAATCAACTGGAGGTCTAAACATATTAAGAGTAAAAAGGCTATTAAGAGCTTTTGAAGAAATAGATTTAATGCTCATAGAGTATGAAGGATCTGCACCGACTGATCTTTCAGTAATAAATAGTTCTTTTTTGTTCAAACACATGTCAAATGCATCTTCGAGAAGCATTTCAAAAGTTTCAGGAGAAATGGGGATATTATACTGAGAATCCCAATCAAGGGCGGTTTCGTTTACATCTCTTTTAACTGTAACAGTATCTTTAGGACTCCTGCCAGTTGAATGATTTGGAGTTATAGAAGCTAAAGTACCTGATTTGAGGATATATACCTCTTTTCTGTCGATACATTTTTGTATTAAAAGTTCCCTGGATGGATTTTCATAAATGCTGATATTTTTTTCTCCAGTTTTTTTTAGCATCTCTTCGATTAAATCTCTCATTTTACCTCCATATTTTATAACTATTTACCGAATATCATTGATAAAAATCACAATACAAATATATTTAACAAAAGTCTAATCATGAGCTATTAACCCTGTTATTTTTCCTGCACTTTAGACTTTTAGCTTTCGACTTTAGACTGTTCTACTTTAGACTGTAGCATAACCATTTTCAGCAATGAAACAAATTAAAATAAAAAAAGTGAAAAACCTAATTTATATAAGACCTAAAAATCCTATATGTCAAGCAATGTAAAGAAAATAGATTAATTTGAAAAATTTTGTAAAAATGCTATAGATAAAAAGATGAAAAAGAAAACAATTTATGCTTTTATTATTTTAGTTTTTTTGTTTTTTACTGTTGCCTGTACCTCAAACAGTATTAAAGATAACAAAATTGCAGATCTTCCAAAATCTACCAGTTCAGATATGTCAAATAGATTCACAGAGGCGGTTAATTTGTTCAGCATGGGTAAATATGAGGATTCTGCAAGAATATTGATCTCTTTGTATGTTGAAAGGGAGAAAAATCCTTTGCTTGCAGAAGATATTTCTATCTATCTATTTTCATGCTTGATAAATCTTACCTGTCAATCTGAAGATAGAGCAAATGATGTTGCCAGAATTTTTTCAGATTTATTAAAGACAAAACCTTCTTTGCAGGATATTTTTGACTATATTTATGCAAATTACACAAGAGAATATAATTATTCCTCTAAAAAAAATATTATGCTTTTTTTACGACTTGTTGATTATTTCGTTCTTAAAGACTATATTACATATATTTCTAGATATCAATCATTAAGTAATGATGATTTCAAGATCTTTGATAAACAGCAGAAAGACTTTTTAAACTATCTATACGCTATTTCATTTTTAAAGATAGAGAATGTTAGCAAAGCTCAAAGCATTGCCAGCGCCTGGATTGAAGCCAATAGTGCAGAACCGCTAAACTATTTTTATAACCTTTTGTGTTTTATTTATATTGATTTTTCGAAAAATCTTGTAGAATATTCTAAGTATGAAAGCAAGATGCAGGATCCCAAGGATGATGAAATAATAAAATACTCTCTTATTAATCCTTTGAAAAAAGATGATATAATCAAAGCGAGAGAAAAGATATTTTTTATAATTTTTCACGATGATCCGATTTTTCAAAAATCATCAGTCTATACCCTTGGGTCATTAAATAGTTTTATATTTGCTGGATCATTTCTAGATGGTATCTATCTTTATGATTACAATAGAAACCTTATTCATATAATTCAAAGCTCAAACTCAAATCTATATTCAAACCTTATAAGAGATTTTTACACCTTTGATTCACATATGCTTATCTGCACTTATGAAGGAATAAACAGCATTGACCTTTCGAATATTGACATGAAGAAATACAATGAACTCTCTTTTGCTGCCAAAATCGAATATGTTAAATCAAACCTTTCACTTACAAGATTAAATATCTTTCCCTATGGTAAAAAGTACTCCTGTGTTTTTGAAGATGATAAATACATCGTTGCGACAACTCATTACAATGGCATATATATATATAATAAAAAGAAAAAGGATTTAACAAATGTACTTCCTTCATTAACGGTAGAGAAAGCTATTATCGTCAATGATATTCTGTATGTTGCATCTTATCAAAAGGGGTTTTATATACTCGATTTAAACAATCAAAAATTTGAAATGAATCTTATGCCTGAGGTTGATGTTAAGTATGTTTTCCAAAATGAAGATTTTATTTATGTGATTACTTACAAAGATGGTGTTTATAGAGCAAAGATATCGGATAATTCGGCTCGTAATGGAGCTTTTAGTCTATTGATCCCCAGAGATATTGTATCCTACGCAAAAAGTGCAGTTATCATCAAAAATAATCTCTATATAGGTAGTTTGAAAAATGGTCTATACATCTATAACCTTGATTCTGGAGTTTTGAAAAATCTTAATACTA
>JAAYUW010000095.1 GCA_012517545.1 Exilispira sp. | reverse complement strand
TCGCAATCACTCTGAGAGCTTCTTGTAATAGCTTCATAACCCTGAATTGGATTATTAAAACCTTTCACGTTTAACCCATATTTTACAAGTGATTGTTCGACTATGTCAAGACTTGCTCTATCATCATCTATTATAAATACAAATCCCTTTTTATCATTTTCACTTTTTTCCATAAATATCCTTATTGATTTATCACATCCTTTTATGGGATTTTGAGTATATATTTTTTAACTTTCAATTTTCGACTGTTATATTAATTTCTCATTTTTATAATGAATAAAAAAAAATTAAATTAACCTTGACAAAAGACTTTTTTTTTGTTTATCTATCTGTGTCGCTGGCGTAGCTCAATCGGTAGAGCAGCTGACTTGTAATCAGCAGGTTGGGGGTTCAAGTCTCTTCGCCAGCTTATGTGGGGAGGTTCCCGAGTGGTCAAAGGGGACAGACTGTAAATCTGTTGCCAGACGGCTTCATAGGTTCAAATCCTATCCTCCCCATATAACCCTTTCAACCTGTTGTTTTTTATCTAACCTTATTTACTCCAACATTATCCTTAACTTTCTCTATAATATCTATTAAAAATTCCAGTTCTTCACAAAGACTTGTATAAAACGAATGAGTATCTATTGTGGCACTTTCAAATTGAACTTCTAAAAGATAACGCTGAAAAGACATATTTATCAACAACTTTAAAGATTCGAAAGATAGAAGTTTTTCCTCAATCATCTTAAAATAACGGATATAAACTTCATTTTTATCCAGCATACTATCTGATTCATGATTTAATTTTTGCTTTGTAAGTCCACTTTTTATGAGACTATAAGCACTTTTTGCTTCTATTTGAAGATTTTCTAAAAAATTCATATATGCCTTAATTTTTTCAAATTTATCTGAACTATCTTTCATTCTGGAATTTTTATCTTTTTTCAGTTTATCCAATATATCCCTTTTGCCTGAGTTAACTTTATCAACTAAAACTATATCTTCTTTTTCTACGACTTTTTTTAAAGACTCATCGTCAAGAACCTCAATATTTTCAAGATTTACTATCTGATCTGAAAGCAAATATAGCTTTCGTGCCTGCTGCGCCTTTGATGTATGGTATGAAAACCAGTCTAAAAAGAGCATAAATTTCGGATCGGTCCTGACACTTTTCTTTGTTCTATCTTCCCTGAAAAACGATCTCGATTTTGCCTGCGACTTACAAACGAATGATTCATATGAGTAAAAATAATCTGTCTTTGAAAAATAGTATGTATCAAACAGTGTATTCTGACAATGAAGTCTACCTTTACTGTAACAAAAGTCTATTCCAGCCAAAAAAATTGCAGAAGGATTCAACAAAACTGCAAGTTCAAAAGCCATGGAAGAAACTGTTCCTCCAGCACCAATCTCTATCTTTTCACCACAAAATTGTTCAACTTTTTTTGTAAGAGGAAAGGGTATCGAAGAAAATAAAATTTTGCCATAATATTTTTCAACAAGTATTGGATCTACCGTTGGCATAGCTACCAGAATTGGAAGATCATCCTTTGTCTCATGTAAAGCGTTAATATGTGATTCACCTCTGGCATCTCTTTGCCTTTTCTCTTTTTTGTCAATATTTTGTTCTATCAAACCGCTTTTTGTTATTTAAAGGCTATTTAAAGATTGAGAATCTGAAGATACAATTATGTCTATGGGCAAATCGCTTTTTAAAAGAGCCCGCACGACGGTATCAACAGCTATAAATATCGCTTTATCGCTGAGATATTTGAGTTTATCCATACAACTATCTATAGAAGAACCAGCACCCAGCACAACAACAGGGACCTCTTTATTTAAAATCCCTGCAAGTATCTCCAATCCTTCGTTAAGGATGTAAATCGGACTATTTTTTAAAAAATTAGATGTCCAGTCTTTACTAAACCTCTTTGCAGTATTAATGTTTATGGTTTTTCTTCTGAGCTCACCAGCGCATAGATTCTCACCTTCCCTTATTAAGCTTGAACTTTTAGCAAGAAAAGCGTTTGAGAATATAAAAGGATTTTTTTCAGGTATACTCTGAATAACCCTTGAAATAGCTTTACGGGTTAACCTATGAAATATAAAAATATTTGAACTCTGCTGATCAAAATAGTTGGCAAGAATCTCCACACCAAACTCAGAATCCAGATTCTCCTCATTGATCTCAAAATCGTAAAATTTGAAGAATTGAAGGTAATGTTCATATAAGATCTCACTTTGCTCTATACAGATCACTTTGAGATCGCCGAGATGCTTAAAAATATAAGGATTTACAGGCGATATAAGCACTACAAAGCGACTTTCATCTCTTTTGCACTCATCTTTTAGCATGCTGCATATGTTTATAGCCTCTTTTTCAGGGCTATATTTTGATACAAGTGGTTTCTCCCGATAGCATGGGATCAAAAAGCCATTCCCTTTATAAAATTCATTTTCTTTTGAACTAGAGGCCGATTGTTCATAAGATGTATTTTTTAACCCGAAATCCGATACTTTTTTTAAAGTTATTTTTTCATCTATAAAGCAAATATCTGAATCTTCATCTATCTCTTTTTTAAGGCGATTATTATCTTCATCTTCATCATATATCTCTGGTTCTTTGCATTTTTTTTTGTTGATATTTATGCTAAAAGAAAATATGAGCTTTTTAGATTGAAAATTTTGTTCCATAATAATATTTTAAACCATGTTTTAAAATTTAAACCAGGCCATATTTTGTAAGCTTTATTTAACCAATCATCAAAAAATGATCTAAAAATAACAAAAAATCATAAAATATTTACTGTAAATCAAAACTTCAGACGAATTTCGATTATCATCCCTTTTCTTAATGATGCTCCTGGTGGAATGCTTTGCCAGTATACAAAACCTGAACCACTTAACTTAAGTTTTATTCCGAGTCTTGAAGCAAGATAAATTGACTCTTTCAGTGTCAATCCTGTAAAATCAGGTATAATATCGGGTGATATTAGCCTTTTTTCAGCTCTTTCGTAAATTTTTTGAAGATTTTCATTAACATTTTCATTTAAAATGGAATTTTCATCAATAATAATTGATTTTTTTTCTTTGTTTACCATGTAAGGATATATTTTTTCAACAATATTTTTAAAAACGGGCGCAGCAACTGTACCTCCGTAGCCCGCTTTCTTGGGGTTCATAAAGCCAAGATATACAGTATATGATTTACCATTAACATCAAAAAAGCCAATAAAAGATGTGTAGATCTGTGAGGGATCATATCCTTTTCCATTTGAATAAGGCACCTGGGCTGTGCCTGTTTTTCCCCCAACAGTGGTAACATCTGTAAATGCAGATTTCCCTGTTGAATTGCCCTTCAAGGCATCCACAAGAAGTTCTTTCATCACTTGAGATGTTTCTGGTTTCAAAACTTTTCTTACTAATACCGGCTTTTTAACTTTTTCTGAAGAATAACCAGAACTTTGCGAAAAAGTCAAATACGGTTCAAAGTAATTTCCACCATTTACAATAGCATTAAATGCTGATATCATCTGTACAGCAGAAACACCAATTTCCTGCCCTATATTTATTATTGCTTTTGTCATTTTTGTCCATTTTTTTAGTTCTTTGAGTATTCCTTCAGGTTCAGCTGGATAATCGAGCCCAGTTCTATTGCCAAAGTTGAAGTTACGAAAATATTGATATAGTTCTTTATTGCTCAATCTCTGAGCAGATGTGATAATACCTGTATTGCAGGAATATTGCAGGATTTCTTCAAGGTTAACATAGCCATGAGAAGAAAGATCTTTAATCTTTATATTTTCTGTAACTGAATAATAGCCCGGACAAAAAAATCGTTCATTGAGATCTATCTTATCTTCGTTAAGTAAAGCAGAAGCAATAAAAACTTTAAAAGTAGAACCCGGCTCAAAGGTATTTAATAAAGCTCTATTTTTTCTTTTTGAAGAAGGAACTGTAGAGTATGTATATGGAGAAAATGAAGGCCAGTTTGCAACAGCAAGAATTTGGCCAGTAGAGCTATCTGAAACCAGACCAAAAGCCCAATCGGCTTCCTCAGATATTGCTTTTTTTGAGACTTCATCGTATATCACATACTGGATAAATGAATCTATAGTCAACTTAATGCTATAATTTTCTCCCTTTGACAGATGATTATCCCAGTAATATTCTATCCCCTCAAGTCCTTTATTGTATTTATCAACAAATCCTAAAAAACATGCAGCTGCATCATCGAGGGTATATTCTCTATAGAAGTCCTTTTTATAATAGACACCCTTTATTTTAAGGTTCAGTATCTTTTTCAAAGTTTCTTCATCTATCTTTTCAGCAATGACCAGATATCTTCGTTTTTTATTCTCATTTATTTTACTTTCAAGATTTTTTGCATCATAGATCGAAAATGGAGCAAGAAGGTTAGCAACTTTTTTAGCATCTGTTATAATGTATGGATCAATAAAAACTGTGTATACTATATAATTACCAGCTAAAATCCTGCCGTCTCTATCGTATATCTGTCCTCGTAGCAGGTTATTTTCCGCTGGAGAGAAAAGAGACCCTGCATCTTTCATCTTTACTGAAATATAAACATAGTGGAGTGATATTATAAGCATTATGATTATGAAAAAGATTATTATGCCCTTAAGTCTCGATTCAAAAAGAACTAACATCGCTTTGCCTATTTTAAAAGACCATAGAGGATACCACAGGCTTCGAAAGTAGAAAAACTGGTTGAATAAATAGGAATGCCATTTTCATCGGCTTTTTCAATAGTTTGATCTTCTGGTTTAGTCCCATTTGTGAGTATAATTGCAGTTAAGTCTTTCAGCGTTGCAACAGCAACAATATTTGGATGTTTTTGTATGGTAAACCAGATAGAACCAGGTTCAGCTCTACCTATAACATCGGACAATAAATCTGAAGAATAACCCCAGGTAACATCAAAATCTTCTCCGCTAAACTTTGTGCATTTTTCGAGTTTCAGTGGTTCGACGATATCAAGAAGTTTCATATTTCCTCTGATTATTTTTCTTAACATTATAGCCAATTTTAAAATTTTCAATAAAGAGTTAAAAGATACTTTTTCAAAAAATTATTGACAGAAGCAAAAGTTAAGCTATTTTCACCATATATATATTGGAGAGATGGCCGAGTGGTTTAAGGCGGTAGTCTTGAAAACTACTGTACTCGCGAGGGTACCGGGGGTTCGAATCCCTTTCTCTCCGTTTATATATAGCTTCAATGGCCATTATTTTTTTTATATTTGTTGTGGATAATTTAATATAAGGTAATGTTTAATTACATATAATGTATATTTTCATCTTTTACGGAGAGGTGCGAGAGCTGGTCGAATCGGGCTCCCTGCTAAGGAGTTATACCCCTAAAGGGTATCGGGGGTTCGAATCCCCCCCTCTCCGTTTTTTTACTTATTATTACAGAAAAAATATTTTCCAGATATTTTTAGTTTTCCAACTATTTATCGAGTATTTATTCTTAATAACTTAAATAAGGTTCAAAGAATAAATAAATACTTTCTTCTTCCATAGCATAGGTTTTATTTTAAAATATATAACTGAAGTTTCTTAAAATTTCTAAAATAGGAGTTATCAACATGAAAAAAAAATCGCTTATTCTCATTTTTCTTATTGCTGCTATCACTTTATCCTCATGTACCGTCGTAAAATTTCAAACAACAGATTCTAAACTTATGTATCAACCTGAAACTAAACCATATTATATAGTTGGTTCCTTCGATATCAGGATAACAGAGGTGAGCATAATAGCAAAACTATTTAAGTTAAATCAACCAGGACTCTACCTTGAAGATATCTTTATTGACCAGATTCGTCACTACAATGGTGATGCAGTTATAAATATTCAGCTTGAATACCACTATACGGCAGTTCAATTACTTTTTATTTATTTAACAGGAAGTATATTTACTCCAACTTCAATATCTGTTCGAGGTGATGTGATAAGGTACAAATAATCCCGGGGAACTGTTAAAAATTTAAGTATTAAATTTTGCAATTTTTCGATAATCTATTAAACTTTATTTGTAAAAGTAAGACTTGCTTTAAAGGTATTAATCATTATGAAAACAAAGTTTAAAGATTTTATTTTTCTAAAAAAATGTTTTTTATTCTTTTTTATTTTCTTGTTATTTCTTTTTTTATCCTTTGCTACAGATAAAGACACTTTAGTTATAGGCAGCACTAGCTTTAACTTTTCTTTCGATCAGTATAAATATAACCATGTAAAAGTCTTATCTATAAATCAGCATATTTTTGAAAGTTTGATTTATCTTGATGAAATAGGAGCGATAAAGCCACTGCTCGCACAAAGGTGGATAAATCCTGATATAAATACATGGATATTTTACCTTAGAAAAGATGTTTTTTTTCATGATGGAAGCAGATTTACAGCTGATGATGTTATATTTTCTTTTAAGAGAGTAAATTATGCAACAGATCCCTCTATTATTGATAAATACAACATTTCACTTGAACTTAAAACAATTGAGAAGATAGATGATTTTACAGTTAAAATAGTAACTAACTATCCAAATCCAACATTCTTACTTAAACTAAGAAACTGCGCAATTTTTCCAGCATCTTATATTGAAAAAGTTGGATTTACAAGATTCCTTGAGTCCCCTGTTGGAACTGGTCCTTATATGAACCCCATAATAGTAAAGGAAAATGAAAAAATATCATCTATAACTATGAAAAGGAACGAGAAATACTGGGGAAAAAAACCAGATTTTAAATCTGTAAAATTTGTATTGTTAGATGACGAAGATACTCTATTTAAGCAACTTATAGATCAGCAAATAGATATTTTAGGCTGGACCAGTTTTAACATTTTTAATAAAGCTTCAAATACAAAAACTATACAAAGATATGCCACTACCGGGTTACGTACTAACTTCTTGATGATAAACTGCAAAAAAGAAAAAAATCAGTACATAGATCTCCCTGTCAATCCCTTTAGTGATACAAAAGTCAGATTTGCCTTTTATAAAGCTTTAAATATTAAAAAATCTGTTGAAACTATACTTAGTTCTTCAGCCTCTTATGCAAATCAAATCATTTCACCTTCTGTTATAGGATATAATAACTCTTTGCCAGATAATAACTACGATCTTGCTTTAGCTAAAACCATTTTAAAGGAAGCTAATATCAGGAGTTTCTCTGTAAAAATACATACTTCCATTCTTGATGAGCTTATGAGAAAATTCTATCAGGATCTTTTTGAAAACCTTAATTCTATTGGAATAACCTTTGAAGTTAAAGAAATACCAAATAAAGAGCTGGTTACTATAAAAAATAATGGTTCTTTTGCCATCGTCCCTTTTTCTTTGTCCTGTGGAAACTCTGACGCACTATTTATTCTCTCAACTTTGTTGCATTCAAAAGATGAGAGCTGGGGATCATACAACAATACAGGGTTTATAAATACTGAACTGGATAAGATAATAGAAGAAGCTGCAAGTACCTTTGATGAGCAGAAGAGGATTGAACTTTATAAAAAAGCAATACAAATAGCTTATAACGATGCTGTTTTTATTCCCCTTTACCACCCAAATGTTCTCATGCTTGCTCAAAAATGGCTTAAATTGAAAGTTAGATCTGATGAAAGAATTTATGCCTTTGAGATTACAAAATAGTGCTGCAATTGCCGATAATTAAAACAGTATAATTAAACTACCAGGGATTGAATGAAACTTAAGAAAAAAGTTTACAATAAAATTGCCTTAATCATATTTTTAACAGTTTTGCTTATTTCATTTTGTACAATCATAATATCTTCCATCTCTTACGAAAAAAATCTTATCAACAGTTCGATTACTATATCAAGATTTCTCTCTGTAGAGATACTTAAAAATTATCAACTATATTATAATAGTGGTTTTAAAGGACTTGTCCGGAAGTTGGATTATCTGGCTTATGAGTTTACAAACCTTAATGAATTTATTCTGGTAAATATGAATGGAGAAATTTTACTATCTTATAGTGAAATAAAAGACGGACAGAAATCTTTAAAAAAAGATAGAAAGTTTGATGATATATCCTTATTGCATTCTCTTACTCCTGGATATAAGAGACAACTAAATAAGTTACAGTATCTGGTTTATTTTCCAATTCTGGATTTGTACAGCACACATCAATATTCTATAATCTATTACCTTTCTTATAAACCTATTTTAATGCAAATATTTCAGGCATCATCTGGCTCACTTATTTTACTTATACTTATGCTTATTGTTTCTTACTTTATATCAAGATCTTTAAGCGAACAGATAGTTGCTCCGATAGATAATCTTTCTAAAAGTGTGATAAATGCCCGTTTATCTTCTTACTCTTTAAGTATTGCTGAAAGCAATATTGATGAGTTTTTTACTCTCGAAAGAAACCTAAACGAGCTTATGAAGATTATTAAAAATGAGACAAATCTTCTTACCAGTACGATAAATTCTATCAATTCTGTAATCATTGCTGTTGATAACAACTTTAATGTGACTTTATGCAATAAAAATGCCTTGTTTTTGTTTAAGATGATAAATTCAAATACTGATAACAAAAATATTGATGACAATATAGATAATATAAATAATGAACTTGAAAATTGCGAAGGTAAAAATATTTTTAATATCTATCCATTTCTAAAAAAAATCTCGTCTGAGATGGAAGATACATTAAACAAAGGGAACCTCAATAAGTTTGATACTATCGTATTCGATGAGTTTCCTGATAAATACTTCAGTATCTATATTTTACCTTTAAAAGGATGGGAAAATATCGAGGAAACTTCAAGTAAAAATAAAATAGATCACATCCCGTTAAATGACTATAATGACAACTCAGTTAAAACGCAAGATAAAAAAGAGATAGAATCTTTAAAAAATACCGAAGGGAGAGGTCTTGTACTAAGAATAGATGATATAACTACAAATGTAAAGCTTCAAAAAAACCTGGAAATGATAGAGAAAAACGAAATCGTAGGTTCATTTGCCGCTGGTATCATTCACGATTTTAACAACCTCATATCAGGCATAAAGGAAACTACAACCCTTATAAGTTCGTCTATCAAGCTTTCAAATAAAGAACTCGACCAGGATTTGAAGGAAAACCTTGATATTATAAATGAAATATCGGCTAAAGCATTGGTAACCTTGCAACATCTTCTTTCTCTTTCCAAAAACTATGAGTTGAAAAAAGATAAAATAAATCTTTACAATGTTATTGAAAGAGTAGTAAAATTTTCTGCAAGTTCATTGGATCAGTCAGTCAGAATTATCTTCGAAAATAAGCTAGAATTTAAGAAAGGTGAGTCAATAAAACAATTCAGTACAATAGGTGATGAATATGCCTTAGAGCAGGTTCTACTGAATATTATAATTAACGCTAACCACTCTATGACTATAATGCGTGATGATAAGACAAGATGGGGTGGCAATATACATATTTCTATAGATGAAACCTCCGAAGTCAGTAAATATTATGTCGATAAACAAAAAAAATTCTGGCGTATAAGCATAAAAGATGAAGGAGTTGGCATTCCTCATGAACTTAAAAGGAAGATATTTGACCCATTTTTCACGACAAAGGCATCACAAAATGGTACCGGTCTTGGCCTTTCGACATCACTCAAGATAATTCAGATGCACGATGGGTTTATTGACCTTGACTCAAGGGTTGGAGAGGGTACCTGTTTTTATATTTATATTCCATCAACCGAAGGTTAAAGAAAAGTGTAGTAAATTAAAATTTAATTGTATAAACTACTGATTTACAACGAAATGCCTGCCAACATTGTCAATACAAAGTGTAGTAGATTAAAACTCAAAGGGGCTTTACAGCCTTGACCGAATAAAAGGTAGGTATATTAAAGTCATGAAGGTTCCCAATATTGTTTGTATCCTGGTAGATATCTTCTAAAATAAACCCCGCCTTAATCTGACCACCAATCTGTTCTTCTATACTATGCGAAAACTGGATCCCCCAATCTTTTTCAATCGATTCCATATAAAGTTTTTCATCTTCAAGCGGATTAAAGGGTAGTTTTCTGACGATTTTCGTTTCTTCATCATCAAACACATAGTTTAATCCATTATCCAAACCTGAAAGCAGTATCCCACCTTTTTTCAGTACTCTAAAACATTCTTTCCAGATAGAATAAACATCAAAAACATAGCAGTTTGAAACTGGGTGAAAGATTAGATCAAAGGTTTCATCGGTAAAGGGAAACTTCTCTGTCATATCTGCCTTAACTATATTGACCTTATAACCCTCCCTTTTAGCAACAAGTTCCTCACTTTCAAGTTGCCTATCTGAAATATCCATAACCGTGCAAGATGCTCCAAGAGCTGCAAAGATAGGTATCTGCTGACCTCCTCCACATGCAAGTCCTAAAATATTTGCATTTTTAAAATCACAAAACCAATCTTTTGGAACAGGCTTTATTGGTGTCAACACAACAGACCATATCCCCATCCTGGCGTTTAAAAACGTCTCATGATCTATAGGTTTTCCCCATTCCCAGCCAGATTCGACCCACTTGTCGATAATTCTGGCATTTGTTGTTGTATAATTTGAAGACTCATCTGCATTTTTTATCATGAAGTCTCTCCTTAAATTTGGCTATATTATTATTTTCCTTAGATTTTCTAACCTTTAACTGGAGTTTGAAATATTCTTCAATCGTAGATTATAAGCCGTTAAGGAATCTAAAACCGATTATAAGCCGTTAAGGAATCTAAAACCGTGTAGATAAATTTCTTTCATGAATACTGTGTACAATTATTATCCAAAACGATTAGATCTAAAAACATACAAATAAATT
>JAAYUW010000094.1 GCA_012517545.1 Exilispira sp. | reverse complement strand
TGAATGAAAAAAACAAGGTTCTTCTGGATACCACATACTCAGTATCAAAAGCCATATTGGAAGGTTTGACTTCCAGCGAATCTTTGTATACAGATAAAGGTTCAATAAAGGATAATAGTTACTCAACAGTCTCTTATAATATTTAGACAGATCAAAATTAAATATAACACAAATTTTTCTGATTCAAGGAGGAAACAATGTTTTCCACTTTTATGGGAATAGAAATAGCAAAAAGAGCATTACAAAACAGTCAGCAGACAATATACATAACTCAAAATAATATATCAAACTCAGAAAATCCAGATTATAACAGACAAACTGTAACATTAAAAGAAGTTCCACCTCTCTGGCTTCCCGGAGTGTCAACCATGGGGTCAATAACGGGGCAGGTAGGTCAGGGAAGCATTGTTGCTCTTATCGATAGAGTAAAAGATATGTTTCTTGATGGAAAGATCTCTTCGGAAACATCTTCTTTTTCATACTTTAATATACTTGATAAGTATATAAGACAGCTTGAAGGGGTGCTTGGTGAACCAGCGGGAGCAACACTTGATACAGCTTTGAAGGATTTCTTTAACTCCTTTAACTCTCTTTCCATGGACCCTCAAAGTATGGAAAAGAGAATTTTAGTTACTGAAAAAGCCAGAAATCTTGTTGATAAATTTCATCAATTCTTTAACTTTGGGAAAAATGTTCAAAAGGAACTAAATGAATCTTTACAGATTGAGACAAATAATGTTAACAATCTTTTCAAAGAATTAGCTTCTTTAAATAAAGAGATAAAAAGAATAGAAGCTACCGGGCAAAAGGCGAATGATCTTAAAGATAGAAGAGATATGCTTGTTGGTGAGATATCTAAATTTGTTCCAGTGACCTTTAAAGAAACTGATAAATTTTATCTATATATAAATGGCAAAATAGCTGTTCAGGACGATGTTTATCATGAAATTGAGCTTGTATCGGATAATAGTGAAGGAATGTATAAACTCTATTTTCAAAATGACAGACTTGATGTGAGTTCTGGAAGTCTAAAAGGGCTGATAGATGCCAGGGATGAACTATATGGTGGATTTTTAGAAAAATTAAATCAATTTGCAGTATCCATTATAGAAAGCGTTAATTCTATACATTTGCAGGGTATGAATGCAAAAGGAGAAAGTGGCATAGCATTCTTCAAAGAACTTCCTTTGACAATTTATAAAAATGGTGAATATGACAAGAACCAGGATGGAATAAATGATAATGTTGTAATATACAAAATTGTTGGCTCCAAAACAATTGATCCCGATCAAAAGGTTATGGTTGAAGGTAAAATTGTTGTAAACGGAGTCGAAATATCTTATAATCCATCTGATACAGTTATGGATATTATAAAAAAAGTAAATATGGCTAATACCGGTATCAACTTATATATTCAAAATGGAAAACTGGAAATAAAAGGGAATTCATCGGCAGATGGAATTTATTCAATAAAAAATCTTTCGGATTCAGGTCAATTTTTATCAAATATAGCCGGTGTTCTGAGTTATGGCTCTTCCTTTTCGGAAGATAATCTTTCTGCAATTGATAGTCTCTTTTCCACTGATCAGATCTACACACTTTCATTTGAGAAAAATGCAGCAGCCTGGATAGATCTTTCCGAGGAAATATCCATGGATCCTTTAAACATAGCAGCTGCTGAAAATTATAAGGAACTTAAAGAAGGCGATGGAAGAATTGCACAAAAGATTTCTGTTTTAATGGATAGCAAATTTTTAGTTAGAAATTCGCAGAGCCTTCTGGATTTTTACTCATCAATGGTTATGGATATAGCAGCAAATGGAAGAAAAGTATCAGACAACCTGGCATCACACGAACTCACTCTAGGTAGTTTTAAGAATATGAAGTTATCTTATTCTGGTGTAAATATGGATGAGGAGCTCGCCAACATGTTAAAATTCCAGAAGGCATACCAGGCTGCTGCAAAATTTCTTACCCAGCAGAATGAGTTGTATGATATACTTATGGGGATAATAAGGTAGTAAGTAAGAAATTAGAAAAACTCTTATTTGCAAAAATAGAAACAAATTAAGGTTTATCTGGCAAATAAATTTTCTCTCTTTGTAACAAAATTAATAAAAATGAAAAAATTTGTATCTTCTTGATATAAGTTGCCATCAAATAAAAAAGCAAATGACCTGCTTTATTCCTGAACTTTCAACAACATTTACAAAAGTATTTTTCAGGACTTGCTACTTTGGATTTTTGGATTTCGACTTTAATAAACATGAGCAAATCAATTTTTTAAAATAATTATCATCTTCAAGATGAATAAGTTAGCATATGTATGCTCCATAACTATCACTTAAATAATTAAAACACTCATCAAGAGGCAAGTGTCTAAATTAATCCAGAACATTTAAAGCCAGTACTATTGAGTTAAATTTGGTTTCTGAATCATCAGCTCTGGACAATAGTATTACAGGTGAAGTTGAACCAATGATAACCCCTCCATTTTTTGGATGACTTGTATATATTATGGCTTTAGCCGAGATATTTGCTGCTTCAATATCTGGAGCTACTATTATATCTGCGCTTCCAGCAACAGGTGAGTCTATTTTTTTAATTCTGGCTGCTTCTTTACTTACTGCATTATCAAAGGCAAAAGGACCATCCACTACTCCACCTTTTATATCCTGTCGATCAGCCATTTTTGCAATAATAGCAGCATCAATGGTTGCTGGCATTTTAGGATTTGGAACTTCAAGTGCACATGTAAGTGCAACCTTTGGTTTATCTACTCCAAGTTTTATGTAAAAATCTATAGAGTTTTGAACTATTTTTACCTTTTCTTCTAAAGTTGGACTTATATTAAGCCCGCCATCAGTTATGCCAAGCAATCTGTCTTCAAATTCAATACAGGCCATATGAGACAAAAAACCATTTCCTTTTAAACCATATGAATCATTTAAAACCTCTTTTAAAAGGGTTCCTGTGCTCACTGAACCCTTCATCACGAGATCAGCCTTTTTCTCACTGAAAAGTTTACAGGCCATGGCTGCTTTTTGTTTTTCATCAGTGCAATTTATTATCTCGAAAGTATCAGGCGAATAATTGAGATTTTTTAATGTGGAAATAATTTTTTGTTTATCACCGATTAATATAAAATCAGCAATTTTTTCATTATAGGCTTTGAAGCAGGCTTCTATTATATGATCATTCTCAGCTCCTGCTACCGATATTATCTTTTTGGTTCTGTTTTTAGATAAAATCCTTTCATTGAGAGTTTTGAAATTCATTGAGCCCCCTTGTAAATAAAAATATTTATCTGATCAATACAAAATAAATATAGTTAATCATTTAAAAGTTTCAATATTGAAAAATTTGATTTTTAAATTATAATTAAATAAAACATAGAAAAAACGATTAAAATTAAAGGACAATTTTGATGAATATTGCAATTTTAACTGCCGGCGGAGATTCCCCGGGTATAAATGCTTTTGTCAGAAGTCTGTATTATATTTGTGCAAAAAAAGGGCATACACTTTATGGAATAATTCGCGGCTGGGAAGGTTTAATCCATGGTGATTATATTTTAATAACAGAATCTGATGTTAAAAACATAGCATTTACTGGCGGATCCATCCTGAAAAATTCTAAAGTCAATCCTTTAAAAAATGAAGAACATCTTGATAAAATAATGCTTCTAATCAATCAACTTTCCATAGATACAATAATTGCAGTGGGATCATTTGATACACATAAAATCGCATCTTCACTTAATGATTACGGGATCCCGATTATAACAATACCTCAAACAATAGATAATGACATTTGTGGAACTGACTTTTCATTAGGTTTTTACTCTTCTGTTAAAAATATTGTTAATGCTATAGAAACAATCCGTACTACAAATGAATCACATGAAAGAGACATATTGATAGAAACTATGGGAAGAGAGGCTGGCTGGTTAACCGTTTTTGCAGCTTTAACAACAAAAGTCGAGGGATTTTACATACCAGAGATGGGGGAAATATCTGTTGATTTAATAATAGAAAGATTCACTCAGAGACGGGAAAGAGGTTACTCAGATAATATTGTCCTCATCTCTGAGGGCATAAATTGCAAAGAAATAAAAAGAGATATAGTATTTGATGAGATATACTCAGATATAGATCTAACTGGAGTCACATTTACAATTTCAGATATTATTGCATCAAAAATGTATAAAAAACCGAAAGTAGTAATACTTTCTTATATTCAAAGAGGTGGAACTCCCGATGTATATGATGTTGTTCTTGCTGACCGCTTCGCTTTTGAATCTGTAAGCCTTATTGAGAAAAAAGAAAAAGGTTTGATTATTGGTTGTGAAAATGGTCGGGTTTATCCTTATCCTATAAAAGATGCAATAAAAAAGAGAAGGGTTGTAACCGATTACTATTTGCAGCTAGCTTCAATGCTTATAGATTGATCTGGTTTAAATTCGACCTTTACTTTAAATTAGAAATGCTAAAACGAGTTTTAACATTTTTAAGCAAGGTAAAATAGTAAACTTTTCTTTACTGAAAGGAGTTCAAAGTGAAGAGTGAAAATAGAAGAAGACATGAAAGGGTATCTTTATCTTATGAAATAGTTATAGATATAAACGATAAAACTATCAATGGTTTTTTGAAGGATATATCAGCTTGTGGTGCATCTTTGACTGTAAAAAAAACAGATATTAATTCACCAGTTATTCTAGGTGATATCGTTACTTTTGCATTAGCTTCCGATAGTTCTTACTTAAAATTTGAAGGAAATATTATAAGAACAGAGGATGAAGGAGACACTATTCTTATAGGGATAAGTTTTTATTAAAATCCAAGTTCTTCCTTTATGAAAAGCAAAGTTATCCTATCTTTTGGATGGCACCACTCTATTATCGACATCGTTCCACATATTCTTTCCTGCGTTGTACAATCATAACAGATTCCTGTTTTTGTGCAAGGGGTTGCCTTGTTGAGCCTTATTGCATTTAAAGGAGCAGCAACATTTTTTGCTCTATAGATAGCTTCATTAAGATTGGCAGTTATTTTGTTATAACCGATAAAAAGATATACTCTTTTTGGACCAAAACTTATAGCACATAATCTATTTCCCCAGAGATCTATGTTAACAATATGACCCAACTCTGAAATTGCATTTGCCGATGAGATAAAAATATCTGAGGAAAAGATTTGTCGTTCTATCATGGATCTTTCTTCAAAAGAGATACCGTCCCTGTTCCTGTCGAGAAGATTGTACCCTTCTTTTCTAAGCAGATCTAAGATACCAATCTGCTGCAAAGTTCTTGAGCCTCCATAACCTATGGATTCACTTTTACTGACTTCATTCAGCAAAAACTCAACAGCACTTTCTTTATTGTCAAAGATAAGAGCTCTGAAATTTTTCTTTTTAAAATTTTTTGTAGTTTGCTCCAGATGAAAATTCAAGTAATCTTGAAATTCTTTTTCCATATCTCTTCCTTATGAAAGCATATTTTTTTATTTATGGTTCTCAACAAAAAGGATGTTTATTTTTCCGTTTTTTGCAACTAATTAGCGAAGAATGATCAACCTTTATAAAAATGAATCATGTTTTAAAGGTTAATTTTAATGCTTCTTCGTAACTAAGTATGATTTAATAAGAAAAAAATTAATTCTTCGACCTAGCTAAGCGTATAAAAAGAAATGTATTAACGCACAAAAAAGCGAGAATTCCTCATTTTGCATTGTAGAGCATAAATAAAAAGTTTATCAATTTTCCTGTTTCTCGAGATGATAATCGATAAATCTGGCAATTTGGTAAGCTCCGTTTGTCACAGAGAATTGCTCAAAATTTTTTTTTAGTTGATCGTAATATTCTTTGTCTAAAAGTTTTTTTACATATCTTAAAAATAGAAACTCATTATTCAGAGCATAAAAACCAACTTTTTGTTTTATAACGAAACGAACATTCATGAGTTCCGAGAAAGTTGCCGACAGATAAAAAATAACTGGTTTTCCAAAAGAAAGACATTCCATCGTAGTCGCTGGACCTGGTTTGATAAAACAAAAATCTGACACAAAGATAAGTTCATTCATATTTTTACAAAATCCAAGGATAATTATTTTTGTTTTTGAATTCAAATTTTCTATGTAAGTATTTTTCAATCTTTCATAAAGCTTTTGATTTCGACCGGTCACAACTATTATATTTAATGATAATTCATTTTTTTTGAGTGTATTGATAAATTTTTCAATGTTCCCAATACCTTGTGCTCCGAAAGAAATTAAAAGAGTAGGTAGATTATTGGTTATTCCAATATCTTTCTTTATTTGATCCTTACTTTTATTTATTTCAGTGAAATGAGGCTTTATTGGATAAGGGAAAACATGTATTAATTCTTTTTTAACTCTCTTTCTTATTAGCATTTTTTTTGCGTCTTCTGAACAGACTATGTAAGGAAAATAATTACCAAAAACCCATATTATAGGGGCATCATATATTTCAGCGATGAAATGCAAAACAGGGAACTTTACAAGTCCTTTTTTCTTCATTTTAGCCAGTGAGTGAGTGTTAAAAAAATGGGTACAGAAAATCAAATCAATATCTGCAGTCTTAAGATATTCTTCAAGTTTAGGGAAAAAATTTTTTAAATAAAAATTGAAATATAGTTTTGGTACGAATGGAAAAATTTCCAATAGTATGATCCCTAACTTGTTAATGATTGGAACTGTTAGCATAACATCCCAGCTTTTTTTGGATTTTTCAGCCAGCTTATGGCATCCTAAATAATGTATAAAATCTAGAACTTTTGTTTCGTATTTCCCAGGGAAAAGTTCAT
>JAAYUW010000093.1 GCA_012517545.1 Exilispira sp. | reverse complement strand
GAGATAAATTCTTTCTGATTCCATACAAAAATATAAAGGGAAATTTGCATTTGTTCTTTTATAAATATTTAAAAGCTCCATATAAATTTTTTCCCTATCCTTATAAAAATACCTGACTTTTCCATCAAGACCATATATTATTTCATTTTTTAACAGAATCCTCGAATCTCTGGAAGCTCTTAACTTATCAATAAGATCTTGATGATATCGTAAAGTTCCTATTGAAACCCATGCAATATTTTCAGACGGCAAGGTTGAGATCGTTTCAAAAAGGCTTTTATAATTATCAGTATTTAAAATCTTACCATCATCAGTTTTCAAGAGAATTATCGGATCAAAGTGGAAAGAAACCTTCCAGCCTTTTTCTATGAGCAACTTTGCGGCTTCTATCCTATTTGCTGGAGCTATAGAATCCTTTTCAAATATCTTTGAAATATTATAAGGATTCAGTGAAAAACCTATTACAATATTATCAAGTGGCTTAGAGTCTAGGAATACATCGATATTTGTTGTTTTAGTTTTGAATTCAAAGATTGTTGAAGGATAGTTCTTCATCTTTTGAAGCAATATTTTAGAATATTCTGTAATTGGATCAAACAAAAGAGAATCGGCCAGTTCACCACTACCCAATCTTTTTATATTTTTATTCTGTGAAAGTTCATCAAAAAATCTATCAATGTCATAATATATAATAAGAAAATCATTTTTCAGATAAAACTTCAAGAAGCAGTATGTGCAGTTAAGTGAACAGTTTTGATAAAAAGATGTAATAAAATAATTGCAACATATATAGTTAGGAGTCCCAGGGCATTTTTTTATATAAATACCAGGATTTCTCTGTAACAAAAGTGTATATTTTTTACCAGAGATTAAAGGTTTGTCAGGGTCGTCGGAATTTTGAGGATTATTATTATCAATATTTGTATTGTATTTTGAACCTTCGCAATATTTTAAAGTAAGATCACTGTTTTCTTCCACAAATTTTGAATATTCATCCTTTTTAAGATAAATAATTTGTTCTAGATTAGTTTTTAATAGTTTTTTTGTATTTTCAATTATTTTATCTATTTTTTGAGATTCAGATTCGGTAATGCCATCATCTTCAATAACTATTTTTTCTATATCTGGGATTATTTTATTAATCATCTGTTTACCTTATAAATTTAGGCTTATCCGACAAATTATTGTTTTATTATTTTTATTTACAGGATATCCCATATTTTTTTTATCAGATTTTCCAGCTTTACCAGTTCATCAGTTAAATTTTCAATATCTTTCTCCTCTTTTATTGAAATTGATACAGATAGCTCTTTTTTTTCAAGATTTGCAGGAAAAAAAACATTTATATTTTTAAAATTTTGTTTGCTTATAAGTGAGTTTATCTCTTTAGTAAAAGAAAAAAGAGATGGATTTATAAGTTCATTAATGCCAGAGGATATTTTAAGATCTTTTTGAGAGGAGCTGATAGCTGGATTTTCCAGAAAATCTTTTTGTTCTTCACAAAGTTTCTTGAAATCTTCTAAAGTATCAAGATCAATAATTCGTTCAAGTTCCTCAATAAATCTTTTTAACCTATTTTTATTGAAATTGCAGGCAATCACTATTTCAACGATTTTTTCATAAATACCTGAAATTCTGTTATTTTTATCCTCTTTTTTCTTTATTGAAGATATTGTTTCTTCCAGGCTGGAAACTAATCCATAATCAGCTTGAATGCTATATAAATATAAAATAAAATCTTTACTATCAAAATTTTCATCTTTTATAAATTCTGAAAATGGGATACCATATATAAGGTTTTCAAAATCAGTTGTGGGTATACCTATTTTTTTTAATCTGTTTAAGAAAGCCAAAAAAGAAATAAAATTTTCAAAAAATCTATCTAAAAAAATAATTAACTCAAACAAGGCAATAAGAGGCAAATTTGTTTTTAGATTTTCGATTTCTTCAAAAATATCTCTAGAACACAAAATGCTTATATTTTTACTATTTTTGCAGGCTGTTTCGTTAAAATTTTGATTTTTTGCTTCTTTTTGCGATATCTTTTTGAGTAACTTGCTAAAGTTATGGATGAAATTAAGTATGATCATCTGAAAATGTATATCACCAATATATTTTTTCTTATTAACGCTTTCGAAAGCTATATCGGAATTAAACTTTTCATCAAATTTAAAATTGTATAAATTCTCATATTGTAATAGCATTGAATCTATTTCATCAAATATAATGCTGTTTCCAAAAATATCCATATCAACACAGAAACAGTTAAATGAGGTTTCTATTGCTTTATAAAATTCTAACCCATATATCAAAATATACTTACCATTTTTTAAATCTATGGCGATAGAAAAAGAAATTTTACGGGGTTTTACTGAAGACTTCAAAAAGAGAAGATCCTCTGGTAGATAAAAAAAATCATCATCAATAATTATTTGTTCTTTCAATATATTTTTCAATTCTAATTTCAACGCATCTTCCTTAAAAAAATTAATGAAGTTAAAAGTCAAAGAACTAGAATACACAATCATCTTTGTTCATTATTGATACAACTATTTAATTTCTTTTTTTTTAAATATGCATGCACTTGTCGGATGAATGAGTATGTGTATACTATGCTTTAAGTTTATTTCTTTAATCTTAAAAAGTACGCATTAGCCGGATGAACCTAAAAAAATCAAAAATCACAGGTCAAAAGGGGAGAGAAGACTTTTTGACTTAGCAAAAAGCAAGGAATGAAGCTAGAAAATCTTTTGAATTTTTTGAGAGTTTTAGTTTTTTGATAATTGGTGGATTTTCTATACCAAACTCCTTGTTAAGGTTTAAAATTATTGCTTCTGGGTCAGATTCAATAGTTGAAAAAAATTTTTTTAACGATAAAAGATGAAATCCTGTATTCTGGATCCTTTCCTGGTAAGATTTTAAATATGAACTAAGATTTTTTTCTGTTAGAAAATTAAATGGAAAATTAAGGTATTGAAATAGAAAAATGTTATCATTGTCCTGGATAATCTCAAGTAGCTGAGCAAAATTAGTATAATGAAGACTTTTATCAAAGTTTAACGGAATCAGCATAGGAGGGATAAGAGTTATAATAAGGGAAATAAAGTCAAGGTGGTATACATTTTTGTAGATGTTGTTACTTCTTGAAACCTCAAACAAAAAAAGAATTTTATCGTTATCCCATTCTATAGGACTCACAAATAGATTATCATCTAATGTGAAGTCATCGAGAAGAGCTTTTGCAAGGAAGATTGAAATCTGATTTTCAAGGTTTGAAGGAATTTTTTTTTCTAAAATATGAAGTTTATCCAGTGATTTTTTATTCATATTATAGTTATGAACAATAGAAGAGTTCTGATATATGGTATAACCTGTAATAAAATAAAATGTTGGCAAGTAGGAATCGAGATAATCAAAGAATTCTTCATAGGATCTCAGGTAAAAAATATTCTTCAAAAAAATCTTCGTATTGGAAATCAGTGTATCTAAAATATCTATATCTTTTATAAGGTTTTTTGAGTTTAGATTTGAATCAGTAAAGGATATATTATCCTTTTCACACTTTTTTTTCTTTATAAGATTATCAAGTTCTTCCTGCTGTATTTTTACTCTGCTAAAATCCTCTTCGATTAATCTGGTTCTTTCAATCTGTTCATTTCTGGCTTTTCCCGGATTTTCTGTTTCAAATCTTGGTCGATTAAAGGAGACAACATGTGGAGCATTTAATAATTCTTCTTCAGATATGAGTATGCCTTCCGGCTTGTTGTCTAAAGGTTGGGAAGTGATATCATCCCTCGATAAATTCATCTGTTTCTCTATTTCAGAGGCTCTCTTTAAAAGACTCATCCTTTAACCTTTTTTTTATTGAGTTCTGTAATAACCTTTTTATAAAGTCTGTAATAATCAGATTTGACGAATTCTTTAATTTTTTCTTCTGGAAGAGCATCAAGTAAATCATCGAGATAGTTCATGACTTCTTTTATCTCATCTATATTTTCTGATGTATTTGAAGAAGATGATTCTTTATTATTTTTGTCAAAATTTTTTAAGTTAAAATCATCATTTTCAATGTCAATTTTTGTATCTGTATCATTTTTATCTTTAATATCACCTGTAATATCACCTGTTTGTTCAGATTCAATAATCTGCATCGTGTCATCAAGAATGTTTTTGCTTTCATCACCAATCAATGGATCTGCTTTAATCTTTGAAAAATTATCGAGCATTGAATTTCTGGGAGTATTATGTTCAAAGTATTCATTATCTTTACGGTTTTCTTCAATAAAATAGCCCGTTTTTTTCTTTTCAGAATATTCAATAAGGAGCTGATCAACTGTTAATATGGCAATTCTACTGTCAAAATCGTCATTTTCTTCACTGGAATATAGATTTTCCGGAACAACTTCGGAAATAAAAACTTTTTCTTTTTTCTTTTTATTTTTTCTATCTTTTAAGGTTTTTCTGTCTGTTTGATCAAGTATTGAGAAAAGTTCATCTTTAGAAAGAGCTATGTCTGTTTTTATATCGTTATCAAAGTCAAAAAAGGAATCTTTATGATTATCTAAATTTTGCTCCATTGCTTTTTCACCCTCTGTTAATATTGTAGTCAAAAAAAGCAAAATTATCAAGTTGAAAATTTCTCGTTTAGTGTTAAAATTAATGTAATAATTATTAACATCAATTTATTATGAAAAACCTAATTTTATTTATATCTTTGTCCTTGCTAATTTTCCCCTCTACTATTCTAGCTCAAAGTCTGGAGTTAGGTGCTGGCGTTGGAGTTTCATCAGTTTATTGTAGCACAATTAATACGATGCCAAACTTGCTCGATTTTGCTCCATCTTATTTTGTTTTTTTGAACTATTACATTCCAATATCTGTAAATAGCATTTTAATAGCAGGCTTTCAAATTGATTCCGAAGGATATATGTACTCTTTAGATGAACTTATTAAAGAAGAATATATATATTGTGATGTTATTCTAAAATATAGGTCGATTTTTATACAGGATACATCAAAAAGTTTTTTTATCGATTTTGGTTTTTATTTTGGTATGCCTTTCATATCACATCGAATTTCATATTCAGATTTTTCTTCAACGGATATTGTGCTTTTTGATAGGATCAATGATTTTTGCATTGGATTTATTTTATCTACAGGTTTTAGGTTCTCAGATACAATAGTCACAATATCCATTAAAAATGACCTTGGAACTGCTTACAAAATATGTAGTGATTACATTGATGCAGATTTTAATTTTATAAATGTGGTGATCCTTGTTGGGATAGGATTTATTATTTAAATACTACAGCGTAAAAGTCCTGGAATAAACCTGGCTCTATCAGGTCGAAAGTCAGGGTATTTATTTTTAGTGGGATAGGATCTAAAACTATGAGTTTTTTTAAAAGTCAAAAAAAACAAAATCTTCTTTTACTTGATCTTTTTCTTATTTTGATTCTTTTACTTTTTTTAAGTGAAATAATCATGGGTGAAGATGCTGCAATTTCTCTTAAAAAAATTAAAAAAGATTTTATTAAACTTGATACCAATCTTATCTCTCATGAAGTTTATATTAAAATTGACAGTATAGTTTCAGATTATATCAGCATACAATTTTATATTATCGGGAGTTATTACCTTGATTTTTCAAGGCAAGAGTATATTTTTCTAAATTCCAGTTCTATAAATTTTACTTTTCCAATAAAATTTTCTTCTTACAAAAAGTATCTTTTAAATGAAGAACAGAAGGGTTATATAGAAGGTTTTATTGTTAGTATCCCGTCTGACAGATTTAATATGATTTTAGAAAAAGAGAATAGCGAAAAGTTTTACTTTATGATGAAGGGAGTATCTGGTGATATCGTTGCTTCATTAGATTCAAAGGTGATAAAATACATCTCAAATGAGATTTTAAGCAGGGAGGAGACTTTTGAAAATAAGATTCAAACTATAAGAAGTCCTTTTAATTTGTTTGCAAATCTGTATATATTTAACTTTTATTATGTAACTCCTTCTTCTGATCCCTTATATTTAACTTCAATAGATAATACTTTTTATTCTCTATTTTTGCTTGGAAATATAAGTGCTGAGTTTGGTATTAACCTTAATCTTCCACTTTTTAGTTCTATAAGTATTTACCTTTCAGAGCTTATTATTGATGATGAGTCACCTTATATAATCTCAACACTTCAATTTGGACTTAGATTATATCTTTTAGTTTTCTATGAGCCAGATGATTTTTTTATCGATTTTTCTGTTTTTACTGGTGCTAAAGTCACGAATATTTTCAATCAAGAACTCTTTCCTTTAGATAGATTGTGGTCATTTGCCTACTTTGTAAGTCTCGATTATTGTTTTATTGCTACACCCAGATTAAACTACATTTTTTCGATCTGTTTTGGAGATATAGAATATAGAAGATTAATCTTATTTTTTCAAGCAGCTTTGAGATTAAACTTTTAAATAGCTTTATAATATAGGCTTTTACAGCAAAACAAAACAGCGAAGAGAGATAATCCATAATATTAAATCTATAATATTAAAAAGTTATATATTTTAGTATCTGTTCAAGTTTTTTAGGACCTATTCCACTAACAGCAAGAAGGTCTTCTGGTTTTTTGAAATCACCATTTGCATTTCTATAGTCAATTATATTTTGCGCAGTAACTTTTCCTATACCAGGAAGTAAACATAGTTGTTCCAGAGTTGCTCTGTTTATGTTTATAGGAAAAATATTCTGTGCTTTATCTTTACTTACTTTGCTTGTTTTTTTGGATTCAGGTGAACTGGTTTTCTTGTTTAAAGAAGCAATAAAACTATCCAGCAACTGATTATCTTCAGGAACTTCATATAAAGTGTACAATTGCTGAAGGTTAAGTTCATTTTTATTAACTATCTGATCGAGAGTAGATTCATCAACTTTTTGAATGGAACCCATCATCTTAATAAGATAATTTTGTGGCTCAAATAAGATAAAAGCTTTGTAGATAAACAATATAAAGATTATCATAGATAAAATAACAAGAATTCTTTTGATAATATACTTTTCCATAATTATATACTTGTTTTAATTTTATTTACCTTATTTTTTTCTTTTTTCTGAAAATCAGTTTTTAGAATCATTTAAGTATCAAAGATATAAAATTATTTAAAAATGGTATTTTTAAAATTTACATGAGTTAATTATTTTCAGGTTTTTTCTTTATATCGAACTATTCTATCTTAACATCAGAGAATTGATCAATCTATTTTTATTACATAAAAAAAGAAAGTAAATAGTCTAATTTATATTTGAAATTTTTAAAAGTTGAAGTATAAGATAATAAAATAAAGATTAAATTAAATTTAATATTACAAATTTATTCAAGAATGATTTCATAAAAGTTTTTGGAGTAATAAGGTGTACTTAAATCTGATCAACATTTATCATAAAAATAGGCAGCCATTTAAAGTTTTTTTATCAATTTTTTATTTAATTTTTATATCTATGCTTATTTTTTCAATGTCGAACACTATATTTGCAGGTGATTTTTTCATAGGGCTTGGTTTAACTTCTGTTACTACTTTAAACCTGGCGCCTCAGCAGTTTATCGAGAATGTTATGGAAGTTATTAATTCTGAATTTTTATATACAGGCTGGCTCTTTCCTTTAAAGAGTCAGAATAATTTCCTTGGTGTTAAGCTATCTTTTTTTTCTTCATTTATTTTTTTGTATGATAACTTCTATCTTCAAATTTTTTATCTTGGATTGGAAGGATTCTACCATCATACTATTTTTGAAACTGGCATTTTTAGCGTTAACTTTAACTCTGGTCTCTGGGTTGGTCTTCAGATATTACCTTTTTTAAGAAATAGAGAAAATAGCGATTTTTTCTTGAAAGTTGCCTATGATTCAGTTTTCCCGATAAACGCTGGCTATACTCTTGGCATGAACTTAAAAATAGCATCTTTATCGATCTGTATTGATTATTACTTATCCTTAATAGATATACTATATAATGAAGATAATGATTACAAAGTTATAAATATGATAGTTATTTCATTAAAAATATTTTTCTAACTTAGAATAGCTTAAGTCTTTTTTATACTTGAGATAAAACTTAAGTTTGTTTATACGAATATGATAAAATAAGGCTCATATGAAAAAAATATTCTTATTAATTCTATTATTACTGGTTTTTTTTTACTTTTCTTCATGCTCTTTACTTCAAATTTTATTCTTAGATGCAAGCGCCAACTGTTATCAAAACTATAAAAATGCTTTTATATCAAGTTATGGAAGTTATTTTTTAAATACTTCAGGTGGGAATGTTGTATCTTCATATGCCTATGATAACAGGGTTTATGTCGCTATGATAGATTCTTCTGGTAAATTACAGATATACGTTTTAACAGATCGAGAAGATGAAGAATCAGATGAAGATTCGATCAATGTTGATCTTCTGGATCTTTATAATCCTAATTTATCAAGCTACGATCTTTTTATCTATGAAACAGGTATAGTTCACGACGAGGTTTATTATATTGAGGGATTTAAACCTATTCTCAAGGTTGAAAAAAATACTTTGTATTTATATACTTTAAAAAAAGAATTAAGTCAGATAAAACTTCATAAAGTCACATTTTCTTTAGATTATGATGTCTCTTCTACCGAAAAGGGATGGTATTGTGAGCAAACTGATGATCAATATCTTGCAGATTTTACCTCAAATGGAGTATATCAAAACTTTATTTTATACGATTTTGCCGTTAAGATAGCATGCGTAGAACCAGGGCTCGATAACTTATCTTTTGTCCTGTTTCTTTATGATCTACAAACTAAAACCAGTAGTTCTATTACCATCTCCTTACCTGCAAATTTTTTTGTTCAAAACACAACATCCTCATTTTATCTTAACTACTCATGCATTGAAGATGGCCAGGGGAATATATATATTGCTCTTGTTTCATATAATATTGACTCATCAGATTATTTTTTAGTATATAAGATTAATGAGAAAAATTTGACAAACACTTTATTATATAACTCTTACTCTGATTCTTTAAAAGTTCCTTCAGATTACCTATTTCCCGGGATCTTTTTCTATAAAGAGAGTTCAACAAATCAGGGTCCCTATTTTTGCTGGAATTATCTTGATCCTGTTACAAATGACTCTACTTTTGCAATATCAAAGATAGAAAATAACGAAAGAATCGATATTTATGAAAAAGCTTATGATAATGATAATTACATGCACTATATTAGTGTAAAACAGGAAAGTTTTCAGGGAATATTTACTTCGAGAATACTACTTGCTTTAGATATTTATGATAATATAACAACAACTGATATCTGTCATATAGGTCTTTTTGATATGAAAGGCTTTAGTTTTGATGAGGTGCTTAACTTTTCAGCTTCAGCTTCGGCAAACTGCTATGATATCCCCGAAATTGTTAATTGTGATGGTTTTTCATTTATACAAACACATTATGATTTACCGTTATACAACATTGGATATTTTTATTATAAATTCAGGAACTAATTTATGTAATTTATTAAGTTAGTAAAGTAGAAAAGCTTATTATTAACCTTATATAATGAAGAGTATATAGAGGCTTTTGATGATAAGATACAATAGATCCTTTAAAACTTTTATCTATTATTTTTTTTGTCTATCATTTATTTTGTTTGTTTTAGTATTGACCTGTCAAACTTTATATGCAGATTCCTCTACTTCAAAAAGTAGAAAATCTAAATCAGACGAACAGGTTATCTGGCAGACAAATATATTTAAACTTGACTCTCTATCGCAAAATTATTCCTGTGAAATGCAGATAGTTAAAAAATTAGTCAAAGGTAAAATTCATTATGAATTCAAGATTACGATCTTGAGTAAAGTATTTGCCAATATCAAGAGATCTTCTCTTACAATTAAAACAAAAGAAAAGGATCTAAATCTTTCGGTTTCCAGCAAAGGTTATTCGTTCTTTTTTGATAAAGAAAGTCAGATGTGGAGTGAGACCAATATCTATCATATGGATGAAAAAGGTTTTAACTATTTTTCAAGATCTGCCAGCAGTTTGATTATATTGAAAGGAAAAAATCTTTCGATAAATGCCATAATCAACTCTCAGGTTATGGCTTATATTTTAGATATTATTAACTACTCAAAAGAAAGTGGTCAGGATATTGAGCCTGAGGATTCAAACTTTTTCTATGTTAATCTTGTCCCTTTTCAACTTGGTATGCTAAATATCATGAACTCTGAATCTTTCACTAGTCTGGGTCTTCAAAAGGGTACTGTTTTATATCCAGAAAATGCTTTCACTGTGAATAACATGGTCAATTCTTTCAGTATCTCTACCTTTTTTGTTGTAAAATTTATGATTTTTTCTGGATTTTATCTCGACATCGGTTCTCAAAATGCAATATATCATCGTTCAGGTGATGATACTCAGCAATTTAGTTTTTACCTTTTCGACTTTTCTATTGTTGGTAAGATAAAACTTTTTACCATCTTTAATTTTATGAGTTTATCACTCGGCATTGGTCCTGGTTTTTTTTACGGAGCCGTTTGTGATGATAGTATTTTTGGTAGTTATCCTTCAAATCTTTATCCTATTTTGGACTCATCGACCTTTACTCAGTATTTTGCCTTTGACGCAGAGATTATAATAGATATCAAAGTATTATCCGACCTTTATTTATCTTTGATTTTTTCTACTATCGGTAACGCTAATGGTCTTTTTTTTATGAATATCCGATTTGTCATTTATTTTCCTTTATAGTACAGGGGTTAAGCGCAATTAAAAGTTATGTAGCTTGATAATGGTACATAAACAGATCTAAAAGCCATATTTTAAGATTAAAAGCAGGCGTATTTTGTCAGGATATATATAAAATAAGTTTTATCGATGGTATAAAATCTTTCTAAACATTTTTTTTGATAGACCTTTAACAGAAGTTACTGCAAGGTATTAATTCCTTGTAGTAATTCTTTGAGGCTTTTTACCAGGGGGGTCGCCCACCTCCCTGGTTAGTATTAATTCCTTGCAGTAGCTTTGTGAGGTTCTAAAAGAACGATTAGTGACATGGTATCTTAATTAAGTATTAATCCTTGCAGTAATTCTTTGAGGAAATAATTAAGGAAGTTTATTATGAAGGGAAAGGTAATTATTTTTATTTTAATTATATTTTCCATTCTATGTTTTTGTTCATCAACCAAATACGAAAATTTATCACTGGCAAATCGTATTAGTAAATATGAATACAATAAAAATGGAATGAAATTGCAATTTAATTTAAGTAAGGATCTATTATTTGATTATTTTATTCTTATTTATTATAAAAAAATAGTAATAACAGATTTTGTTATTAATCAGATGTTTAACGAATATCTTGAAACATTAAAAATGAAAAATAAAGATATAAATTTTGAAATCTTAGAGGCCAGAATTTGTGGCTAAGCTATGGCTATTTTGAAAATGGAACAGTATTTTGCAGTTATAATTATATGTTTTTCCAGATTTTAGTTCATGAACTATTACATTGTTATCTTTTTCAAAAT
>JAAYUW010000092.1 GCA_012517545.1 Exilispira sp. | reverse complement strand
TTATGCAGCAAAGGATATTTTAAATAGACTTTTCAAGGTTATTTTAAAAAACCCTCTCGCAAATATTCCTTTTTATAGCTTAAGTTGCAATATATCTGCCTATCTGGAACCAAAGATAGTTTCTACATTGGAAGAACTTATAAAAAAGGCTTCTTTAAAGGTCGAAGAAGAGGTTATTATTAATTTTGTAGAATATCTGGAGGATGAGTCTGCTTTAAATTACAAGCTTGTAGATGCAAATGAATCTTTAGTTCCAATGCTTCAATCTTATGATTTACGTTCATTAACAAACATAAAAACATTTTCGCTTTTTTATTCATTTTATAAGGGTGTCTGGGTGGAAAAGCTCAACCATAAGCTAAATCATCTTATCGAATTCAAATATTATTTATTTCCTCAATCAATATTAAAAGAGCTAAAAAATTTGATCGAAAACATGAACAATTTTGGTTTTGAATTTGAATCCATTGATAGATTAGCTAATAATATAAAACTTGAACTTATGAAACATGATAAAAAAAGTATCAGTACCGATAACCTGGCTAAAATGAATTTGCTTATAGCAAGTTTTGATGATAAATGTAAACAAATACTATTATCTGGAAGTCAGACACTTGGTAAAATTGATGAATTATTGAACTTTAACCATAATGATGACGAATTAAGTTCCATAAAAAAAAGTATAAATAAATGTCTTGGCTTTATAAAAAAAATTGTTCCTTATGCAAAATAACACCGATAGCCTTTATTTAAGCTGTCTAAAAGGTAAATTTCAGCAATTTTAATTAACATTATTTATTTTTTATTAATACAATCTCAAACGAAAGCAACAATATTAAACTTGACAATACAATAAAAATCTATATAAATATAGGTACGAAGACGCGAGGTAGAGCAGTTTGGTAGCTCGTTGGGCTCATAACCCAAAGGCCGCAGGTTCAAATCCTGCCCTCGCAAATTTTTATTTGCTTACAAATAATATGGCTCCCTCAGGGGAGTTTTTTTATTTTAAAATAAGAAAATTTAGATTCTGTGAATCTTTCTGTTTATCTTTCAATATTCAATATAGATTTCTATTTGCTAATTACTTTATTTGAATTTACTGAATTTTTCGAACTTTATGTTTTCAAGACTCTCAATTTTGACTATTAATTATTGCATAATATTTTATGTATTGCTTGAAGGTGTTTGAGATAAATTAGTTTAAAACCATTTTTTATTTTTAATTAAGTAAAAACTTGAGTTTTTTTTATTTTATGATTTATTGTAACTATGAAATTTGAAGATTTTTTAAGTAAAAGTTTTGTTATTCTTGATCCTGATGCAAAAGATCAAAGGCAGTTATTCGAAGTTTTTGCTTCACTTCTCTATAAAGATGGTGTTATAGAAAGTGAAGAAAGATTTGTCGAAGATTTGATCGAAAATGAAAAGAAAGGAACAACGGGTATAGGTCAGGGGATAGCCCTTCCACACCTCATGATGGATAAGCTTGATAGAAGCTACATAATAATTGCCAGACTAAAAGATCCTATAGCCTTTAATTCGATCGATAATAAACCTGTTCGTCTGGTAATATTACTTCTATCAGCTAAAGAAAAACGCGAAGAATATGTCCAGAACCTTGCTAAATTAGCCAGAGTTTTGCGAAGAGAAGGTGCGATTGAGAAATTAATGGCTGCTAAAAGTCAAGCGGAAGTTATTTCAATAATTCTTGGTAAATACAAGGAGAATTTTTTTACAAAGAACTCTCGCTTCTTTTATTTTGCCGGTGCTATTGTTCTTGTTTTTGTTCTGGCTCAATTTCTTATGACTTTTCTTAAAATACCAATCAATGAAATATCTTTAAGTCAGGATTACTTAAAATTCAATGAATCTTTCTGGGTAAAAAAACAAATTCTTGCCTGTGGGATATTTTTTACTACTATTATTGGAACACTCCTGTTCTGGAAGTACCGTGTTGCTATTGCCGCATTTGGCCTTGGAGTTTTACTCTTTACAGGGACTATTGATTTAGAAACAACTGTAAAATTTATGAATATCCCGATAATTATTTTCCTCATATCGATGATGGTTATTATCTCGTGGCTTGAATCTATTGGAGTTTTTAAGTTCCTTGTCGCTAATATAGTTAAAAAAATAGGTCCATATCCCAGGAGAATTTTTTTAATTTTAATGCTTTTTTCAGGAATTCTTGGTGGACTTGTCGATGAAGTTACAGCAATACTTGTGGCTATAACAATTGCTATTACAATATGCAACCAGATGAATATCAATCCATTCCCTTTTGTAATAAGCCTTGTTTTTGCTACAAATACAGCATCAGCACTTACTATGATAGGAAACCCAATCGGTATTTATATCGCCTTTTCAGCTGATTTTACTTTTACCGATTTTCTTAGATGGTCAACACCTATTTCATTTCTTATTACGATAATTATTTCTCTTCTTTTGCTTTCCTTGTTTAGTAAATCCATTCCTAAAAAATCAAAAGTTCACTTTTTCGATATTGACCCCTGGGAAGGCATAGCAGATAAAAACAGAGTTAAAAAGGGTGGGCTTCTTTTTCTCTTCTTGATTATTTTGATTGGATTTTCAAGTCAAATAGATAAATTTTTGCATCTTCCGCCCAACACAAGCACAATAGCTATTCCTCTTGCTTTTGTTGGTATTGTGATATTTTTAGAAAAAGAAAATGGCAAAATCCTTGTTGAGCAAGGAGTTCAATGGTGGTCGATACTTTTTTTCATGTTTTTATTTGCAAATGCTGCCTGCCTGGAATATACCGGTGTTACACCGAAATTAGCCTATATGTTACTATCATTTTGTCAGAATATTAATTTCAATTTATTTAATTCCCCCAATAGTGTTACGATCATTTCACTCATAATAATCACAGTATTCACGGCAGTAATGTCTGGTTTTGTCGACAACTTACCAATCATTGCAGCTCTTGTGCCGGTTGTTAAAACTTTAAAGATTGCAGGACTTGGACACGCAAATATCTTATGGTGGGGTTTGTTGTTCGGGGGTTGTCTTGGTGGTAACCTTACGATAATTGGTTCTTCTGCAAATATGGTTGCAATGTCTGTCTATGAAAAATCTGAAGGCAAATCAATAAATTTTGCTACCTGGATAAAATATGGCATGCCAGTTGTTATAGTGTCTGTTATTCTTGCCCTTGGTTTATTGATATTGCAAATTAGTATCTCTCTATAGAAGTAATTTCATGCAAACAATTATTGTGTATGATAAGTCATATCCTAGAATTTTTATATAGATGATAATATTGTAAGCTTTGTTTATTTATTGTTCTGATTTAAGTAATTACATTTTATTAATAAAAAAGATGGATAATTTTTTCATAAATAATCTACATATTAAAGTTGTACAGGATGAAAAATATATCAAACTAAAGCTTTTTTTAAATTTTTAAAAAGAAGGCAAAAATGTCATACACTATTATTAGACTTCGTGGGATATTAAAAGAAACTGATGCAATCTTTACTTCCTTACCAATTACAGAAACAGAACATACCTGTTACCTTTCAAATATCTTTTTACTGGTAGAGAATATAATAAACGATAAGTCTATTACAGATGTTATAATTCAATGTGAGGAAGATTTTACCTGTCTTGCTGGACAGGTTGAACAGTTGTTCAATCTTTTCAAAAGAATAACCGTCCATGGCAAAACTACTTACTTTTTTTCTAAAACATATGATGAAAAGGCTTTATATCTTGCAGCCTCTTGCAAAAAAAGGCTAATTGCACCAACAGGAACTGTAGCATTTTTAGGGTTTAAAAAGCAATTTACATTTGTAAAAAGATTACTTGATAAATATGAAATTGAAGCTGATATCATTCGAAGAGGGAAGTATAAAGGTGCTGCTGATATATACAGGCTTGATAGAATAGATGATGCTCAGAAAGAAGCTTATTCCGCTATAATTGAGGCTACATATGAGACTTTTATAAAAACAATTACAGCTTCATTTGATATTGATAGAAAAAAATTTGAAGAAGAGATACTGGGAAATTTTGTAACTCCGGAAAAAGCCAAACTTGAAAAACTTGTTACAGATATTGGATATATCGAGGATCTTATCCTTGGATTCGAAAAAGAAAAGAAAAAGAAGCATGTATTTAAGAAGATTCCTCCATATTTTGGAAAAGGGAAAAGAGTAGCTGTTCTGGTTTTTGATGGTGGTATAAAGGATGGCTCAAATCAAAAAGATTTTTTGATGGGTAATAAGATCGGTGATAATTATTTTGTTAAACAGATAGATAGATTAAGAAAAAATAAGAAGATAAAAAGTGTTATTTTAAAGGTTAACTCACCAGGTGGTTCAGCATCTGCTTCAGATACGATAGCATTTAGTCTTTTGAAGCTAAAAGAAAAAAAAGATCTTGTTGTGGTTCAGTCGGCAATTGCTGGTTCTGGTGGCTATTATATTAGTTTCCCTGGTGAAAAGATATTTACTCAGAATACGACAATCACTGGTTCCATAGGCGTAATATCGCTTTTTCTATATATAGACAGATTATACCAGAGGTTTGGAATTACACATTCAGTTTTAAAAAAAGGAGAAAATGCTGATATCTTTTCTCCATTGATAAAAAGATCTCAAAGTCAACTAAAACTCATTGAAGATGAAGTGGATAGGATATATAAGGGATTTGTCGAAAATGTGGCAAAAAATAGAGCTCTTACAGTTGAACAGGTTGATGAGATTGCAGAGGGAAGAGTCTGGTCTGGACTGGATGCTGTAAAAATAAAGATTGCCGATGAAATAGGAGATCTGCATAGCGCCATTGATTATTTAAAAGAAAAACATAAAACAAAAAACTTTAAAGTAGAGTTTTTTCCGAAGAAAAAGGTATCCTGGCTTAGTCGTTTGCTATTATCCAGGAAATCTGAGTATATCGATATTGATGATGAAGAGAATGAAGGTGGCAGCATATCATCTTTAAAAGATCGTCTATCTTATTTTGAAAAGGTTTTAAAAAATTTGAAATCTTTAGAAAGTGGTAAACCTTTGCTTTTAATGCCAGAAATTTTTATCGAGAATTTTTTGTTGTAGATATAATTTTATTCAAGATTTATTTCTCTTTTGGTTTTGTATAGATAAAAACATAATCACCTATATTTACTTTTGAATATATATCTTTTTTAGTAACTTCCAATGATGTTACTGTTTCAGAAAGTTCTTTTACCTTTCCATATCCCATAACTCCGCTGTTCATATCGTATCCGATGCTGTTGAATATTTTATGTAATTCATTTTTATTAATTATTATAAACTCGGTATCTTTAGTTATTCCATTAGCCCATCCAAGATTTATCAATATCGTATTTCCGATTGCCTGAACGACTTTTCCTCTTATTGGAATAAGGCTTAATATCATATCTCTCAAATTTGATGCTATTTCAAGGATTGGAAAATCTACACTTGCAAAGAAAGTTCGAGATTCAAGAAGATATAGGTTATCTGGGTTAATTATCTTTATATATACTCTATATCCATCCCTTGGGGTTGGTTCTATCTTTTCAACCAGAAGTGCATAATCAAGCTTTTTATTTTTGCAGATGTTTGAAATCTCCTCAAGTGAGTTAACATCTTTTTCAATATAGTTAAAATTGATGCCATATATTGAAGCAAATTTGTCAAAGAGCATTTCAGCAAATATTGAGTTTATATTATAGTGAGGCTCTCTAAAATCAGATGGAAAGGAAAATATGCCAACATTGATAAAACTATCGATGATAGAATAAGGTTCTATTTTTGATTTAACTTCAAGACTATTTGCAAGAGCATGATTCAATAGATCTATCTTTAAATCTATGCCACTATAACCAAGATCTTTAAGAATTTTATACTGTTGCAGTTGTTTAAAGTAAAGTTGTTTGCTCTTGTAAACTTCTGATAGCTTGAAACGGTAGTTTGAATCCAGTGGCATAAGTCTGATGGCTCGCTTAAGCATAATTTCACCCTTGGCAAAATAGCCATTATTAAAAAAGAAATTTGCCCACTGATAATTATAAGCTGCAAGATCCTGTTTGTTTTGATAGAATTCCATAATGTTTGCTTTAACAAGTGCTTCTTCAAGTGTATAGCGTACTATTTCATCGTAAGGAAATATAGACAGGGCTTTTAAAAGATATTCTATAGATTTCGAATAGTTTTGATTTGTAAGATGAATATAAGAGAGGAGCCATAAAATATTTAAATTTGAATTATAGCTCTCATATAATGTTTCTACATATGATAAAGCTTTTGAATAATCTCTATTTTGAATAGCCATATAGGATTTCAAAAGGTAACCAGATGCGTTATTGGGCTCAAGTTCAAATAAGCGAGATAGAAACTCTTCCGTTAACCTGTAATCTTTTTTTTCAAAATAGTAATATGCAAGCTCTTCATATATAGAAGGTTCATAAGGTGCAAGATCAAGAGCTTTTCTAATATATTGCAAAGCCTCTTTCTCTTTGTCAATGGACTTATAGAATCTATAAAGGTAAAGATTGACCTTCCAGTCATCTGGATATCTTCTAAGCAGTTTTGCATATATATCAAGAGCTTCATCAAGCCTCCCCTGATATATCTTTATTTCCGCTTTCAGAAAATATGCATCAAGATAGGTTGGACTTTTTGAAATTATATCATCTGCAATTTGTTCAGATTCTTTAAAATTACCAAGTCTAACATATACTTTTGCTAAAAGTAACATGAAATCATTATTTTCAGGTTCCAGTTTTTGACTTTTTTTTAATATATCTAAAGCTTCTTCATATTTTTCAAGAGTATAGTAACATAGAGCAAGATGATAATATGCATCAAAAAAATTTGGATTTATTTCTATGGCTTTAAAGTAATATTCTATGGCATGAATAAATTCTTTTTTATTTTCATAGTAGAGTCCCTTTTGGTAATAGTCTATAGCTGCTGAATTCTGGAAGGAAAAAAATAAAATTAAAAATATAATAAGAGACATAGAAGCAATTATCTTGCTTTTATTTAAGCTTTTCATCCCCTCTCTCCCAACATTAGATAAAGAAAAAAAGTAAAGTAAGCTCTTCACCCTTTTATATAATATCAATTTGTGTACGAATATATATAATATCCTTCAATATTCCAATCTTTGTTTGCAAAGAGAAAGAAGAATAATTTACCTGATGAACCATGTTTTACGCATTAATACTTGTCTCGCTTTTTTTAAGTTCAAGGCTTTCCTCTAAAAATAAGGCTAATCTTGATTGATCATATATTTTTATTTTAGGAAAATCTTCGATATAATGTTGCACATCAGGATCAAGAGCAAAATTAAAGAAAAAAAAGCAACTTTCGAGATTGTTTTCTTCTATCTCCTTATTTATAGCTTGAAAAAGGGCATATGTCAAATCATAAAGCGCTGATCTTCTAAAAACGAACAATGCACCGGTGTGAGGATAAGAGATTGACAATGCAAATACTCTTAACGAAGCAACATCTTTTTCGGTTGAGAAACTGGATCTAATCTTTTTAGGATAATACTCAAATAGTTTTACGATACGTAAATTTACCTTGATAAAACCTCTATCAGTTAACCTTTGATAAGCAGAAAGTATTTTTTTCTTCATCTCTTCACTTTGAGGTTTATCTTTAGTTATTTTGGCAAATTCTCTTTTTAGATAATTAATAGGTGGCATGAAAATTCTTTTTGAACTGTAACCAAAGATATCAAGAATAATGCTTCCAGTATTTATTCTTTTTAAGTAATTATTAATTCTATCTTCATTCATTATCTGTTCAACATTATCAATACTTTTATCCAGATCAGATGAAAAAAGATTAAAAGTATTTCGTCCAACAGAGAGAAAATGATTTGCATTATTAATATCTTTGACAAAAAATAGTAAAAAAATAGAAAGTTCAAGTAACCTGGACTTTTCTGATTCTCTGTTCTGAGAATGCAGAGCCTTATCAAGTGAAATTAAAAAAGATGTTTTTTGAGAATTTAAATCCTGGTTCATTAAAAACATGCAATAAAGAAGAAGAAACTGTTTATAGCATTCAAATATCTCATCACCTACAAAGTTAGCTTTTGTAAGCCAGAGAGATGCATTTGAATAATCTTTTTTAAAGATATTGTTAAGACTAACGATAAAAATGCTTTCTTTCTTAGCATGCGTGATAAAAAGGCTCATTGCATCCTGACTGCTTTTTTCTTTCAACTTTAAAAAAAGAGCCACTATATAATCTTCATAGTAATCTATATTTTTAGGGCTTATGAATAAAGCTCTTTCAAAATAGTAAATGGCATTTTCATATTGATTTAATATCATGAAGAGTTTGCCGATGAGGTTACACCATCTTGCATCGTACTCTCCCTCTTTTTCTATCTCAAAAAGCTTTGAAAATGCTTCTTGCGTTTGGTTTAGCTCATATAAAATCTCAGCCATAGTCGTATTATGAAAAAGTTTGATATATTTATCATTTATAAAGCCTTTTTCGATCATAAGTTGCATGTAATGAAGGGCTTTTTGTTTATTTTCAATATTTAGATAACTTTTGTAGAGTAAAGTCAATAAAACTTTATCATACTTATGAATCTTAAAAAAATTTTCAATATTTCTTATTACATCAAAGTATTTTTTGTTATTAAATAGCTTTGTTGATTTATTTATAGTTGATACTAATGCTATCTTTGGAATTAAAAATAAAATAACTATTATTAAAACTAAGATTGCGGTATAAGGGAAATAAGCAGATTGAATAATAGGTTTTAAAACATTAATAATATTATTTAATAATAATTCCATAGGTTTGTTTTGCAATATTTTTTCGTAATGTCAAAAGTTTTATTTGAAAGGATTGACATTACCTATTTTTTCGTAATGTCAAAAGTTTTATTTGAAAGGATTGACATTACCTATTTTTTCGTAATGTCAAAAGTTTTATTTGAAAGGATTGACATTACCTATTTTT
>JAAYUW010000007.1 GCA_012517545.1 Exilispira sp. | reverse complement strand
TAGATACAATCCTATATTTAAGGTTAAGAGATATTCATCATGATAATAAAGCCAATCTTCCTGTGAAACACCTGAGATAGCACCTGCAATAGGAATCCATCCTGTAGGTCCAATCCAGTTATCAGTTCCATATCCATCTTGATACCATTCGCCCTGTTCATATACTCCATTTATAATACCATAATAATACATCTTGCCAAGATACAAAAGATCAAAGGCAAAACCAAAGGTTTTAGATAGCTTTATTCTTCCGTTAATCCCCCAGAGTGCATTATCAAAAAAAGCTCCCTGGTTCTCTTCTAGAGCAGCTGCGTTTATAGTTGAAAAGCCAACTAAACCTAAACCAAAAAAGTTATATGCAGACTGTGCAAAAACTGTAGTTGAAGCAAATAAGACCAATAAAGCAAGAATAATCAAAGTTCTTTTCATATTTTAACCTCCAATTTTTTTCAATCATACTTTTATAATAGAGCAAAATTTACTAAAAACAACTTAATAAACAGCTTAATTTAAAAATAATTTTAAAATTTTTTTTCTAGTCTCTTTGTTACGACCAGATTATAATCTGGGATTTTAAAAATACAACTAAAAGTTATTTATATTTTAACTATTTACTTTTTAAATATTAACTTTTTATTTATATAATTTATTTATTTCTTCACTATTATTATTTCTATTAACTTATCCATAAAATAAATGGTTCTTCTGCCCAAAAAGATAGATTTTCCTGTTTTTTTACGCTCTTTTTGAGTTCTACTATATTCTTTTATTTTACTACTTATAATCCTTTAGTAATTACCATCATAAAAAAAACGAAGAGCCTTTCTTCTCGCTCTTCGTTGCTTTGTACTAGTAAAATTTAAGTTTAAGTCCAGGTTTGTTTAAAATTTGCGCACAGCTGGCTCTCGAAGAGCCTTTTTTATTTTTCTTTTTTACACTTTAGAGCCTATTTGTACTTTTGTGCCTTTCAGGTCTTTTCAAGGCAGTTTACGGGTTCTGTATCTATTCACAGGATAGTTTTTTCTAAATTTATACCTTATTTCAGGAGCTCCATAAATGCTTCGCAATCGTATTTTAAAAGATCACTCTCTTGATAAGGTCAGGATAACTACTCTGTATGTCTTCTGACTATCATGACCACACAAAATGTCAGTAGCACAAAACCTGCTATCTGCAAAGATACTACATCTAAACTAAATAGGAGATATGAAGCGAGAATAGGATAGACTATCTGTGCTCCGTACTGTATAGGAGCTATGGCCACCATTTTGCCATATTTGTAAGCGACCTGTATGGCGATAAAAGAGACAATCCCATGAGTTAAAAAAAGATAAAGATACAAAGAATGAAGGTAACTTAAAGATAATGTATTTCCCTTCTCGAGCTGTACAAGCTTCATCAATATGACCATAAAACCTGACATACTCCCTGAACTAAAGGCTGGAAGTAATATTCGAGTAACGAAAAAACTAAAGTTTTGATTTTCATGGTTCGTTTTCTTTAAAAATAAAGATGGAATTGTCAGCAAGAATAAAACTATCGGCAATAAGGTAAATAAAAGGACAAGCCCTTTTGGAGGAAGTGTTTGAGTGGGAGTCGAGTTAAAAAAAGTCACAGTAAAAATAGAGATGACCATAAGGATTGTGAACAATATGTCGCTTTTGTAGATTTTTTCATTAAGAAGAAGAGCAGATAAAAAAACAGTAAAAACTATAGTTAGACCTGAGATAGCATTCACAATGTATGAGGGGATATGCAAAAGTGATAGAAAGTTAAAAACTGGATTTATATTTATAAGAATAAATCCAAGAACCCAGAAAAAAGTGTCCTGCTTTTTCCTTGAAGGTGAGAAAATAGCTATTCCCTTTTTTTGCAAAACAAACCCAAGAGCAAGAATAAAATATGCTATAATCGCAAATATTATACCTGCTAACAAATTATTTGACATTAAAACTTCACCTCAAGTCAATTTTATTGCTTACTATAACTATTCAATAAACTTTTGCGAAGACAATATAAAGTTTTCAAATTTTCAATATGCCTTTGAACAGGTATATCTGGAAACTGCTATCAGTTCAAAATGCATTTTAAACTCTCAGTTTTGAACCATCTTTAGACATTTTCAGGCATTTTCCAGAATTAGGAATCTGTTAGATTTTTCTATGAAATCAAGATATCTTCTCTTTTGTAAAGCCAGATCTTCTTTATCAAAGTTGAAGTAATCACTTAAAAATTGTGATACCTTTTCAGCAAGCAACTCTTGTTTCTGGTAAGGAACTATAACACTGCATTCAGTTCTTCGAGATAAAATATCACTAATAGTCAGAGCCATTTCAAACCTTACAAAATAGACTATCTCTGCATAAGTTAAAAAGCAATCTTCAATAAGTTTTCGACCAAGAGCTGGTTCATTCTTTATAAGTTTGATTATATGAAATGCACCTTTTCCATATTGCTGTAAAAGGTATTTAAAATATTTTTTATCGATACTCTTCAAGCCAGTTAAGAGTTGAAGAGAATTTAAATCGAGCTTGTAAAATCTTTCAAGATTTTTCTTATCAATAGCTATTATAAAATCCTTTTTTGATAGGTTTCGTTTTGATAGATCCTTAAAGGAATATTTTTGTTTATTTCTGCTATTATCCCCGTAATTTTGCTTTTCTTTAAACTGCTTATTTGCCCTATATAAATTAAGGTAACCTCTTTTCTTTAAAAAAACAAAAAGATCTTCAGCCATTTTTCTAAAAATCGTAAGTTTTCCTCCACAAATTGAGATAAAATTGTTCCCATGATCAATTATTACATGTTTTCGTGAAACTTTTGATTCACTTTTCCCTTCCTGTTTAACAAGAGGCCTGACACCAGCATAAGTTGCAACTATATCTTTATAAGTAAGATGAGCTTCTGGAAAATAATAATTTACTGTATTTAAAAGATAATCACAATCCTGTTTATCGCACACAGGCTCTTCTATATCTTCCTTAAAATCTGTATCTGTTGTACCTATATAAGTAAACTCTTCTCGCCTTAAAACAAAAAAAAACCTCTTATCATCAATCGAACGTAATCCAAATGCGTTTTTATTTCCCAGTCTATCTGTTCTGATAACCAGATGAACACCTTTTGTCGGTCTTATATAACTTTTTTGAAGTCTGCATGCATTAAGTACCTCATCATTCCATATCCCTGTAGCATTTACAACCAATTTGGTCTTTATTGTATATGTTATACCAGATATTTGGTCCTGAACATAACATACCCGATATGGTGATCTTTTATTATCTTGATATTTACTTCTTTTTTCTTTTCTATCTGAAAAATTTTCTGTATCTTTACTTTCACTATTTTTCAACCCATCAGCATAAAAAGAATATTTCTGTGAAAAGTTATTATCCTCATCTGCAAAACCTAAAAATTTGCAATATGATAGAGCAACAGATTCTAATCTGGAATTTGTGGAATCTTCGTAGTTCTTCCCTTCTCTCCTGAAAGCTGCAACCTCAAGGTATGTTTTTTCAGGTACTTCTTTATTACATGATATTGCCAGAGCATCTTTTATCGTTTCAATTGTTAATCTTGCATCATCAATATTTGTATCATAGTATATGGCACCGCCTAAAAGTCCTTCTTGTTTCACAGTTGGTTCGAGTTTTTTGATCTCTTCCGATGAAAAAAACTTATGTTTTTCTGGACTTTTGTATTTACTTAAAAAGTTTGAGATAAAATCGTAAAGTTTAACACCTATTTTTATTTTTTTTAATGTATCATAACTCCCGGCATAGGCTGTCAACACAAACCCCACTGGTCTAACAAGATTTGAAAAAGCCTTATAAAGCCAATTCCTTTCAGTTGTTGACTCTCTAACAAGTTTAAACTCAAAGTTAGCAAGGTATCTGAACCCTCCATGTGCAAGTTTTGAAGATTTTGAAGATGTCCCATAAGAAAAATCATTTTTATCTATAAGACAAAATTTAAGTCCCTTTATTGCTGCCTCTCTGGCTATACCAGCCCCGGTAATACCTCCGCCGATAATAAGAATGTCATAAAATGATTTTTCAATTTTTTCAAGGGATTTAGATCTCTGTATATATCCCCAGGGATTAAATTTATGTTCAAAATCCTTATAGATACTTTGATTTATTTTTTCTTCATTCATTTTTTTTTGATCGTTTTCGCCTTTATTATAACTCATCTTGACCTCTTTTAAAGAGTTTAGTCAGATAACATAATTTAAGGTTTTTCTTGTTATTGAGTAACTCTTTTCAAAAAAGAAAAATCATTTAAATTAGTATATCTGCTTTTGTTAATCCGATGATTTTAGTTAATTTAGCTATTCGCTGTTTTATCTGATTAATATTTGTTTTTCTTTATTTATAACTCATTTCAGCTTTTTTGCACTATTTTGTTTCAAGATTAAAGTATCTACAAAATTCAGGATTTGCGATCTTCATATTTTTTCCATGTTAGTATTTTTTTTTATCTTCTTTTTCACTTTTTAAATATTCTAAACTTTCGATTTTAGATTTAGACTTTTAACTGTAATAAAAATATCCACTTATTTATACCTGATTTTATTTTTAAATAAAACCATATTTTCCGATCTTTATAAATAAGCTCTTCTCAAACAACGAAGAGTGTATAAATAAAAAATAATAAAGTAGAGCTCTTCACTTTTTTATATGGTCACAATTTATTTTAGGATTATATATATCCTGTAATATCCAGACTTCTTATTTAAAAGAATGAAAATAGGTTCTTATCGGTATTTATTTTTATAGCTTAGCTATACACACAAATAAAGAGTGAGAGGAGCAATTTGTAAGATGAACATAAAATATTTTAATAAAAAGAAAAAAATAGCATAATAATTTCTCTTTCAAAAAAAATTTGCCTGAAGGACATCTTATATGGAAAAAACAAATTTTTTAACTATTGATTGTGGAACGCAAAGCACTAGAGTTATGATCTTTGATAAATATGGAAATATCCTGGCAAAGGAAAAGATAGAGTATGAACCATATTTTAGCTTAAAACCTGGCTACGCAGAGCAGGATGCCAATGTTTTCTGGAACTCTATCATTACCGGTTGCCAGCAAATAAAAGAACACTCTGATGGCTCTTCCGACCTTTTATCCAGCATCTGCGCTGTCGGAGTCACGACTCAAAGAGAGTCTATGGTTCTTGTTGATAAAGAAGGCAACCCAATAAGGGCTGCTATAACATGGCTTGATCAAAGGACCAGTAGACCAGTATATAGGCCAAAAGGAGTTTATTATATTCTATATAACATTATAGGGATGTATCAGTCACTAATGAAAACTCAGGCAGAGGCTAGTTGCAACTGGCTTATGCAAAACGAACCAGAAAATTTTAATAAAGCTGCTAAATTTTTGCAGGTATCTGGCTTTATAAATAGAAAACTTACAGGTAAGTTTGTAGATTCTACAGCTTCACAGATAGGTCATATACCTTTTAACTATAAAAAACAAAGATGGGCAAAAAAGGGTGAGCTAAATAAGCTTCTTTTCCCCGTTGATGATGAAAAACTACCAGAGCTTTATAAACCAGGAGATGTTCTTGGTTACATAACTGAAGAAGCTGGCAAATTAACAGGTATACCTGTAAACACAAAAGTTATAGCCTGTGGGTCTGATAAAGGTTGTGAAACTCTCGGGATGGGCTGTTTACATAAGGACCAGGCAAGCCTTAGCTTCGGAACGACAGCTACCATACAGGTTTCATCAAAAAAATATTTTGAACCTCTTTCTTTTATGCCTGCATACCCTGCTGCCATAGCTGGTTATTATAACCCTGAAGTTGAGATATTTAGAGGTTACTGGCTTATATCGTGGTTTAAAAGGGAATTTTGTGCGCAGGAAGTTTTAATGGCTGAAAAAGAAGGGATCCCGGCTGAAATAATACTAAATAAAAATCTTGAACAAACACCACCAGGAAGTCTTGGTCTTATCGTTCAGCCATACTGGAGTCCGGGTCTTAAGACTCCTTATGCTAAAGGCTCTATCATAGGATTTGGAGATATTCATACAAAAAAATATATGTACAGAGCAGTTGTGGAGGGGCTTTCTTATGCTTTGAAGGAAGGTTTATACAATATACAGAAGTCCGGGAAGCTAAATATAAAAAAACTTTATGCTTCTGGTGGAGCAAGCCAGGCTGATGAAATCTGCCAGATTGCTGCTGATATCTTTAATCTTCCTCTTTATAGAGGTAAAACCTACGAAACTTCAAGCCTTGGAGCGGCAATATTGTGCTCAATCGGAACTGGATGTTACAAATCTTTCGATGAAGCCATTGAAAAAATGGTTAGCTATGATAAAGTTTTTCAGCCAGATGCAAAGAATTCTTCCCTTTATGAAAGTCTTTACAACGATGTTTATCGCAAGATTTACAAAAAACTTTCAAGCCTTTATAAAGAGATACAAAAAATAACAGATTACCCTGAAAAATTTTAATAAATCAAATAAGTTATTCACAATTTTTCTTTACATGGCTTAGCCGTACAAACTAACAAATAGCGAGAATAGGAGAAAAAGAGATGAAAAAAGATGAATATTACCCAAACTGGATAAAACAGGTTCCCCCAAAAGGATCATATCGTTCAATATTTAAGTGGGGGGATCCAGAAACTTTTCGACCACCAAATAAAGGTCTTTATAAACTTATGAAAGAGGTCTTTAACTTAACGGATGATTACTTTAAAAACCTTCAAAAAACAGGGTTTGAGCAAGTCCCTGATAATGTTCCTTCAAAACTACAAAAAGAAGATATAGATTTCTTTACTTCTATCGTTAAAAAAGAAAATATAAAACTTGATACCTATACGAGACTCTCTGTTGCCTATGGTAAGACGATGATAGATCTTTTAAGGCTTAGAGAAGGTATTATAGAAAACATCCCTGATTGCGTTATTTACCCTGAAAATGAAGAGCAAATTGTTAAGATTGTTCAATATTGTGATACAAAAAAGATACCTATCTATGTCTATGGTGGTGGTTCAAGCGTTACAAGAGGTGTAGAAGCCGTAAAAAATGGTATCACACTGGATATGCGTGTGCATATGAATAAAATCATCAAGCTAAATCCTGTAAATCAAACAGTCACAGTGGAGGCTGGTATAAGTGGGCCAGATCTTGAAAAAGCCTTAAACAAGGCACCAGAACTCTATGGTACAAAAAAAAGATACACCTGTGGACATTTTCCACAATCATTTGAATATTCAGTAGTTGGTGGCTGGGTAGTCACAAGAGGAGCTGGACAAAACTCAACATACTACGGCAAGATCGAGGATCTTGTTGTATGCCAGACATATGTAACCCCTACTGGAATAATAGAAACTAAAGAGTTCCCCGCACTTGCTACAGGACCGGATATAGATGAAATAATGATGGGAAGTGAAGGAACCTTTGGAATACTTACAAGATGCACTTTAAAGGTATTTGAATATAGACCAGAAAATACAAGAAGATTTTCATTCATATTCAAAAACTGGCAGGATGCACTTAATGCGACAAGAGAGATAATGCAGGGTCAGTTTGGTTATCCTTCTGTTTTCAGGCTTTCGGATCCTGAAGAAACTGAAGTTGCCATGAAACAATATGGTATAGAAGGAACGATAATAGATAAAATGCTCAAATTAAAAGGATATAAACCAATGCAAAAGTGCCTCCTTCTTGGAACAACTGAAGGGGATGCTGACTTTGCAGCACTTGCAAAGAAAAAGATTAAAAAAATATGCAAAAAATATCATGGATTTTACACTACTGGCTTTGTAACGAAGGCGTGGGAGCATGGAAGGTTCAGTGATCCATACATGCGTGAAGACCTTATGGACTTTGGCATACTTATAGATACACTTGAATGCTCTGTTAACTGGGAAATACTACCAAACGTACATAAACAGGTGAGAGAGTTTTGTAAGAGCAGACCTCAAACTGTATGCATGACTCACCTATCACATTTCTATCCACAAGGGGCAAATCTTTACTTTATATTTATTGGGAAAATGAATAAAGAGGAGTATATAGAATACCAGAAAGGTATTTTAGACGCTATCTGTAAATCAGGTGCTTCTATGAGTCATCATCATGGGATAGGCAAGATGACTGCACCATGGCTTGAGGCAAGCATTGGGAAGAGAAATTTCGATATCTTTAAAGCTTTAAAAAATCATTTTGATCCATCAAATATTATGAACCCTGGTGGAACATTGGCTCTTGACCTTCAAGAGAATAAAAAAAGAAACCCTTTAAAGTAAATAAGGGGAGCTCTTAAAAAGAGATAAGAGTAAAGAGAAAACTAAAATTTATCAATACATTTTATGCCTGAACTGCATTATCTCCAGCCGATAAACTTTCATCATGAATGAGGTTATCGATATTATCAAGTTCTTTTGTAGCCAATTTTTTCAAAATGATAGTAACATCGGTACCATGTGGAGAACTATCTATCTTTAAATCTGCATTCATCTCCTTTAAGGTAGATTGAACATAAATCATACCAGTTCCTGAGCCTTCTTTTTTAGTTGTTTTTCCTATTTCAAAGTTGGTGCAAACAAGACAATCACGTTTGTTGCACTTTTGACAAAATGGGATACCATGGCCATTGTCCGAAACCACTATCACTGCAGAATTGTCCTGTTGAATGACTTTTATCTTTATCACTGGATTTTGTGAAGATTCTATCCCATTTTTTATTATATTTTCAAGAACCTGAATAAATTTTATAGAAGAATCGCTTATAATAAGAGGGGTTTTAGACTTCTCAAGCGAGATATCTAATTTTTTTGAATTATATGAAAGTTTATACTCTTTTATGATCTGTTCTATAGCATTATTTACTTCAAAATTTTGAAGTTCCTTATTTGATTTGCTTTTAATAACATCTCGCATATCAGAAATCATGGAGATCATATCTGAGCTTGTTCTAGATATCATCTCACAGGTCATTGTAAGCTTTTCATAATCTTCCGGTTCGATAACATCCTTATATTTTTTCAAGGTTGTACTTATTATATATTCACAGGAAAGATAAGTTACAATCTTGTTATTGAAATTATGAACCGTGTTGTTTAGCATCATACCTATCTTTGCAAATGTAGCCATAGATTCTTTTTCTTTTATGACAAGATCGTTAATAGATTGATAGAACTTAACCTGATCTATATATATGGAAGGGAAGAGTATTAAAAATAATGTGACAAAAATAATGTCGTTCACAGCTTTAGAAATCTTATAGATATTTGCCAATCTTTTATCTGCTATAGTGATAGAAGAATATGGAACCATGGCTGGACCAAAGACCCTATTATAAATAAATATTGATGAAATAATTAGAATTATGACGATTATTATTGTATTAAATTTTCTTTGTAGAAAAAAATCGTACTGTAAAAAAATTAAACAACCAAAGATCAACAAACAAATAGCGTAGTAAAATTGATCTGCATTTGTAAATAAAGTTAAAAATCCATCCATCATGATTATTAAAAATTGAATAAATCTCTTTGTTGTTACATGTTTTTTAGAAGTGGTCCAGAAAAAAATAATTGATTGAACCAGTAAAAATGAATATATTAACAAATCTGCAACAATATCTTCAGGTTTAAAGATAACCAGAGCATTAAATATGTTAACAATAAATAACCATAATGTAAAACCTGCAAATATATAACCTATTCTTTTTTGAGTATTATATTTAAGATTTTCACTTGAAAAGCATTTTTTTTCAACCTCATTATCAATGTTTTGCATCACAATGCTCCATTATATAATTTTTTCGCTCTTCGCTTTTTTCTTTGTATGGCTTAGTCATCTAACAAAGCTAAATATATATTTCCTGTTTTTACTCTGCATAATTTTAGAGTAATCATTACCCACATAAAAAAACGAAGAGCATTTTTTTATTAATTATATAAGTGAAAATCATATAGAAAATTAATTCCAGAATCCATCACTTAAAATAAACTCTACGCTAATAAGATCGGTAAGTTTTTTGCACCTGGATACCTCTTTGCATAATTTTGATGATAGAGTTTCATACTTTTTTCTAATAGATTCATCAAAAAGAGGATTAAACTTGTTTATTCTTTTATCATCATCCAGATCTTTCTTATGATCTGCTATTGATATGAGTATAAGGGCTTGTTGGCAACATTTATAGACTTTTTTGTCCTTTGCATAATTTCGAATGTTTTCGATTATAAGAGTAGCTCTTGTTTCAATGGAAATATCTTTTGTTGGGTTAAATACTTCAGGGTGTTTACCAGCAGTTATCAAAGTTGAGGTATTTGCATAGGCAAACATCTCTGCATAATCACAATCAGATATAAAAGGAGCCAGAACAACCAGTCTAAAAGCCGGACTTTTTTTAAGTCTTTCAATATCTTCAAAAGATAGAGATCTTTCTTTTCCGATATCGCTTAATACTTTTGTAAAATAAACTTCAAAACTATCGAGAATATTGTCATACCTGTTCATAATACCTCCAGAACTTTTTTAATAAATTTTAGAAACAAAATCTTACTTTTTAAAATAAATTGAAAGGTTATTGAAACAAATAATACCTCTTAATTTTTATTGAAGTATTATTTTACTGAAATCATTTTAAAACATGTTTAAATAAATTCAAATTATTTTTTATATGTATATTTTTGTATTTTTTTTATTTTCTTCATTATTTTTTTGCAAAAAACAAATATAGATATAAATTTATTTCTGGATTTTAATCTTTGAACTTTTTACCTTTAATATTTCTATTTTGCTTTGTTTTTATAGCCTGGATATATGGACAAATTTGAACTCTATCGCTCTTCGATTGTTTGTATAGCTAAATCCTATGTGGTATATTTTAATAAAATAAATGTAAAGTGAGTTGTCATGAAAGATATAACAAATAAAAATTTTCACTTATACACTATTTTAGTGCTTTTACTCTTGCTTTTTATCAACTCTGGATGTTTAAATAATAACTTTACAAAAAATGATTCTACCCGGATTACGCAGGATGGCGGTTCAGAAGAAGACAACCCGGAGAATATAAAAGAAAAAAATGATGAAAAGTATAGCCTTCAAAGTTTAGTTGAATCATTTTTAGATTGGCAATATCTCTTTCAACCTGAGGATAAAAAACCTATTGCCTATCCTAAAGATGAGAATCTTATAAAGCCTTTTGATACTGAACCATTTTTCAAGAACTGCGGATATTTTCGCGATCTAAAACCGGAGGAATTTTTAAGTTTTAATATTGAAAGCTTTGAACAGATTTTAAAGATTGATCCTTACCTTGATGCAAGGATTTTTTTAGAGATAAGCAACCTTTCTACCGGTCTTCTTAATGATAGCGATTTCAGACGTGTAAAGGCTATCTGTGAAGCTCATATAAACGATGCTCCACCAGCAGCCAGACCGATCTTGCTTGGTGAATATATTGCAACCAACAGCAACGAGGCAACTTACAGGTACCCGCTTGAAAAAGGTTCTACCATATCCTATTCTGATGATGGAGTCTACAGGATAAATCTTGCAGATGGCAACAGCTTCTACCTTTTACCGGATAACTCTTACTATGAGCAGAATGAGTACGGAATGGAACTTTATTACGTGAATCCTGAAAAAAGGTTTTATCGAATCTGGCTTGGTACCGCTCTTTTTTCAAGAAATGAAACTTATGTCAATCTGCAACTTGGAAACTGCTCAATCTCATATTATCTTACAAATCCTCAAAAAATAAGATATATCGATAGCGATAAAAATGAATATATTTTAAAGTTTAATTTTCCTACCACAGCAGAAGAGTCTCAAACCAGCACCTATGATACCCTGCTTATAGAGGATCAGCTGGAAAAAAACACCAATAATGGTGATGAAGACACTGGTAACGAAGATACTGAAGAGGAAGATGCCGATGGTGAGGTAGAGATAACAGATGAAAACGATATTCCAGACGAAAATACCTATAAAATCCCGGCTCTGACATTTAACATGGTTGATTTGAAGATATTTTCCACTGACAACCTTAATAATATTACCTATCAAACAAAAAAAGGTTTTTCACTCATATACCGGCAAAAAGAAGCTACAGGCATAAAGGAAGAAAACCAGGTTTATCAATCCGATAAATCCGAAAATCTTCTTCAAACTGAAAATCTTGAAAGTGTAATTATTGAAAAAGATGATTATTTTGTAAAGATAAGTTCAAACCTCGTTAAAAATTACTTTAGACAGGTAGAAACTGTCAGAAAAGGGATCTTTATCAATCAGATCTTATCTATTTATTACCCCGAAGGTATTTACGTCAGTAATCTTGATACCGAAAATCCGCAAATTTCAGTTAAACTAAACTATCCTTACAAATCCACGAAAATTCAAGATTTCATTTTTTATTACGATGAAAAGGATACTGCTTTCATTGAGAAGATTGATAAAACAAGACTAGAACGCATTTTGAACCATGTTTCAGAATTTTTGCCTGACAATGACACTTTGCATGTTATCGTCCCATCAAGTATACAGGATTATCAGAAGCTACTCTCTGGCTCTCAAAAACGCTATTTCGTAAACTTACCGGATGCCTTTATGCGGGATGGTTTGATAGTCATCTGGCCTTTATCCTGCCCAAGATACACAAACGAAAGTTTAGCTGGCTCTCAGCAAAATGACGGTTCTCAAAACATTAACCAGCAGACTGATGAATATTTTGAAAGTGATGAGTTTTATTTTATCCTATTATATCAAACAGCGGTTTACAGGCTTGCTAAAGGTGTAAACTTTCAGAGTTCGCTTCCAGAATTCATAAAAGTTGGTCTTCCATTATTTTTAGTTGCTGAGTTTGACCAGCAGGTAAAAAGAAAATTAAACGAAAGATTTGATATTTTAAAAAAGTCGGGATTTTACTTCAAATTAAGCGACATCTGCCTTATAGACCCGATGCAACTTAACCTGCCTTATTCAAATCTTTTTTCCCTGTTCTCCTATAAATTTTTTGAGTTTCTCTTAAATAAAGAAGGTTATGAGAAAAATATTGAATATATAAAATCTTTCAACATTCTGACTTTACAAAAAAATCCTCTTATTATAGATAAATTTTCACCTTCTAATCTTTTTGTACAGGATGTACAAAATTTATTGTTTAGAGTTATCTCTGAAAATTTTACTGGCATTTTCGGCAAAAATTTAAATGGTTTTTTTGAAGAATTTTTAAAATATATAAAATAAAATATATAAGATAAATGCACACCTTCTTGATAAAAAAAAGGCCGCCCGAAGGCAGCCCCAAAGAGGTGGTCGGATAAAATGCTATCTTAAAAGTTGTAAAATCTGCTGAGGTTGAGTATTTGCCTGAGCTAACATTGCAGTTGCAGCTTGCGTAAGGATATTGTTTCTTACAAAGTTTGACATTTCATAAGCCATATCTGTATCACGTATTCTACTTTCAGCGGCCTGTAAATTTTCAGCTCCATTAAGTAAACCTTTTCCTAGATACTCAAGTCTTTCCTGATAAGCACCAAGGTCTGCTCTTTGTTTAGCGACTTTCATAAGGGCAGAATCTATTATACCCAGCGCAATATTTGCCTTATCAGTTGTCGAAACAGATATAAAGGTGGCAGTTTCTGCTCTTCCGATAGGATTCTTAAGTCCCAATCCCTGAGATGACATGGTTCCAATATAAACGCGGATTCTCTGATCCATATTTGCACCAACATGAAACCACATAGAAGCAGATACTTCACTTCCAACAGTAGACTTCGCAAACTTACCTGTAAGTATATTCATACCGTTAAACTGAGCATGGGAAGCTATTCTATCAACTTCAGCGACGAGTTGAGATACTTCAACCTGCAAGTTGAGTCTGTCATCATCACTATAGACACCGTTGGCTGCCTGGACAGCAAGCTCTCTCAATCTTTGAAGAACATCAGTAGTTTCGTTAAGATATCCTTCAGCAGTTTGAATTAAGGATATTCCGTCTTCCGAATTCTTCTGAGCTCTCATAAGTCCTCTAACCTGAGCTCTCATCTTCTCAGAAACTGCAAGACCAGCTGGGTCATCGGAAGCACTGTTGATTCTCATCCCTGAAGATAACTTTTCAATACTCTTTCGTAAATCCAGTGAGTTGGACTTTATCTGTCGTGATGCAAAAAGAGATGAGATGTTGTGATTAATAATCATATTATTCCTCCTTGATTATTCTAAAAAATTAACAACATCCTTGTTATTTTAACTTTCGGATTACTCGAAAAAAGTTTAGTTTCTTTTTCAATTTTTTTTTGATTTTAAAAAAATATATATTAAGATTTTTTTGTAAATATTGCAATTTCAAAACTATAAAAATATTTTTAGATTCATCCAGCTAATTTATACTTTTTTTCTCAATTCTTTGTGAGATTAAGTTATGCAAAAAAAATTGCGAAAAGCCTGAAATACTAAGATTAACTGGAAGTACCCGTTTTTATCAATCTAATGTTAAATGCTATAGCATCTTTGATAAAAGCATTTATTAAATAAAATATATCCAGAAGGAAGGTTACTATGGAACTTTACATAATAAGACATGGTGAATGTGTTGAAAACACAAACTTGTTAACTCTTCTTGGAGTTGAAGAGATTAAGAATCTTGCAAATATATTGAAAAAGGAAGGTCCTTTCGACGTAATATACTCTTCTTCTTACAGACAGGCGATAGATTCCGCTAAACTTATCGAAAGAAGCACAAAAACCGGGCTTATTATCGATAAGCGGTTGGATGAAAGATATATTTCAGATGAATTAAAAAATGATAAAGAAATTTATCTTAATGTTAATTATGAGATCAAAGGTAAAATAGAGAGTATCTCGTCTCACTATGAAAGAGTCTCATTTTTTATGGATGAACTAAAACAGAAATATTCAGGTGAGAAGATTATTATTGTTGCTCACATGGGGACAACTCAAATGCTTCTTTATTATGTGCTTGGTATTCCCATAGAAAAAATCAGCTCTATTGCATTTTCTATACCTATGGGTGGACTTATCAAGATAAAAGATAGCACAGTTTTATCTCCTGAAGGCTGGACTGTTTTTATTTAGCAAAGGCAAAACTGTTAATTTAAAAAAACAAGCTTTTTGCTTTTTTTCTTAGCATAAAACATACAAACAAAAAGATGGGATAAATTCTCGATAAACTTATTACGATACACTAAAACCCATGAGAAACTTTATTATACAGTATGCACAGCAAAGAAAGTATTCGTAATGAGAATAAGTATAACATTTATAACAACCAGTATGATTATTGTGATTATAAGGTATAGAAAAGATTTTTCTTTTGGAACTTCTATAAGTATTGGTATACCAAGATACATGATGAAAAACCCATAGATAGCTGCAAGAAAAGATACTGGTGCCAGAGGTGGTATTATATAGAGAACTGAAGCTATCCAATAAGGAGTCATAGAGTAAGCAATAAGTTTAATAGAATTATTAAGATTTTTTTGTCCACCATATTGCACAGCAAGCTGATCCATTATAAAAGCAGTTAAATAAATAGAAGCTACAGAAAAAATGTAAACTATAACACTGTTAAGTATTGCCTTAAAAAAGTGAAGATTATATATTCGAAATAACCCTCCGACAACGAAATAACCTAAAAACTGGGAAATAGCTGGTACAGCAGCAATTATTAGTACATAGGAAAGAAAAAAATCCTTAATATTTGTTTCTTCACCTTTAATCTCATTCCATGTATCATTCGGTTTGAAAAGCAAATCTTTAATCCTGTTAAAAAAAGCTTTAAAATCGAAATGCATAATTCCTCCCAAGATTATTATTCTGGCAATCTTACCATTACCACTCAACTTTTACCAATAGCTTTTCAACAATATATAAACTCCATATTCATGATAAAATAAAAAATAAAAAAATCAAGAGTACAAGATAATTTTATACCGATTTAGGTTTTAAGATTATTAGTTTAAAGATTATAAATTCAAAAATTTTAAAATTAGAGAAAAATTAAAAAATATTAAAGAGATAAGATTTTTTTTCATCATCGTTAAGTTCAATGATAGTTGGAGGTAAAATATGAAATCCCGATTTTGTAATGATCTTTATAAATTTGTTTTCAATATAAAGGGGCAGTATCTTTTCAAAATCATTCTCAAAACTACTTAATTTATCCACAACATAGAGTATAAGCTTATCTTTATCCTGTTGAAACTCCTGCGGAACTTCTAATATAAGCCCTATATCTTCGTTTTCGATATTTCGAATGGCTGAAAAATTCCACTTTGAACCCTCGTATTCAAAATATTTTATACAACCTGCATTTTCTATAATATAGTTTCACCTATTGCACATTTAATATTCATTTCATCAATTTGAGTACTTATGGTAAAATTTATCAAATCATTCGATTCTTCGTCTTCAGAAAAAGCTGTTTTACTAACATCAGATTTAAGTCTAAATTAGCTAATTCGCAAACATTTTATATGTGAATAGTTCAAGCCATCAAACTCTATTGAAAAATTAAATTTTAAACTATCTGCATAAATTTCCAAAAATAAAGGCTTTAAAAGCGAATTGGATTCAAATCCTGCAACCTCTATTGTTTCGAGAAGTTGCATATTTGAAGTAATATTACCTTTTTAATCTTTTAGAATAAGAACATCTATAAGATTGCTATTATCAGTTTTATTATTATTAGATTCCATTTTAGTAGTATTAGTAGTTTTAGATAAACTTTTGATAATATCTAATGCTGTAGCTGCATCTATAGTATTGAATGCATCAAAATAAAACTCCAAAAAAATTCTTAAAAAAGTGCTTTGTTTTAATATACTATATAATAAATTCAAACCATTAAGATCAAGGTTACATTCGAGGAATCCGTCAAAAAGATATTTTAATCTATCATATTTGGCGATCGAGTGAGACAATAAAGTCAACATTTCTTTCGAATCGGATAATATTTTTTTCTGGTCGAAATCTATTCCTTCTTTATTTAAAAATTGGAATAATATTTTTTCTTTATCAGCTTCTTTCGAAGAATCTTTAAAATCATCATTCGTTATTAGTTCCAGAATATCCTGGTAAATATGATTAATATTGGAACTTTTCTTTTGTTCTCTCATATCTCTACCTATTTATCTCTTTTATTTTAACTGCTAAACTGAAAATGTTTTTATCAAACACTAAGTTGATCTACTAATATTATCTATAAATCATGTTAAGCTTACTCATCATTTTGACCCCGGTTATTACTAGTTCTATCATCTTCAGTAGCGTATAATTGCAAATATTTATCCTTTAAAATATAAAATAGTTTATCAATAAATGATTCAAAAAAATTATTTTTATCTTCAACATTACTTAAAAGATTCTCCATTTCTTCTTTATAATTTAGATTAATACTATTGAAAAACCTTACACATTGCCTATTTACTCTACTGGCAACGGTATCGACATTTGAAACCGAAATATCGTATTCTTCTGCAATGACTTTAGAGGCATTCTTTAAAAGTTTATGTCTTATGAAAATTTCTTTATCTCTATTAGAAAAATTTTCATAAAGAAATTTATCAAAATCATCCGCAATTTTTAATATCAGTTGAAAGACTTCAGGATCATTAATACTAACTATAGATTCAACCATTGGTGAAGATTTAAAATTACCAGACTGATTATTTGTGCCTCTTTTTATAATATCAATAGATTCTAAATCTATATTTCGCCTTTTTTCCTTTGAAAGAGCCTTATTTTTTTGCACCAGCCAATTCCTAACAGATTTCATTAAATAAGCTTTAAAATTGTCCATATTGTTTAATTTATTTAATATCTGTTCTTTTTGTTCAAAATAAAAGTCAGAGGCAAGTTCATCGATTGGAAAATTACCACCATCATATTTATTAATATATTTCAATAACCTTAAAATATCTTTTTTAATAATAGAAATGAAGTAATCGTTGAACTGCTCTTCTTCGAATTTGTTAAACTGCTGTGAGTTTTTCAATTTTTCAACAAGTTTAAAAAAGACAGAATCATCTATAATATTGCTTTTATCCATAACAGATATTTTAACCTCTTGCAACTTGATTATATATCATATGAACGTAATTTCAATAAAATTGAATTTTTGCAGGATTTTATTATTTTCTTTATATTTTTAAATCCTAGTATATAATTTATAACG
>JAAYUW010000091.1 GCA_012517545.1 Exilispira sp. | reverse complement strand
TCTTAACCTTAAATATAGGATTGTATCTACCTTTATCTTTCTTGCAGCTTTACTTTGAGATGGGTCCTCTTATCTTCTTTACAACCCCTTCAGATGCACATGATCCAAATTCATCCGAATATGATGCAGCTTTTGCACATTACTATGATTCTATATATGGTGGTGGTGGATTTAATATGGGTCTTGATTTTAAACTTGGTCTTGATATCTTTATCACAAGAAGCATCTCCCTTGGCATGTACTTTTGTTTCATAGAGCCAACTATTGCTGACTTTGTTACAGGTATTACTTCAGATTTCTCAGGTTATATTAGAGAAAATGGTTATGTTGGACTTAATTTGATGTTCTGGTTATAGTAGTAGATAAGATTAATATTTAATGCTCTTCGCCAAATAAGTTTTTTATTAGAATGTAAACAAATTTATAGTGATATCTAAAGGTGAGCTTAAATTTTGAAGTTACTTTGTAAGTGTTATTTCTTTACTTTGCACTTTGAACTGAAGAGTTTTAACTTTAATATCTTTGAAAAGTGGTGAAGAGTTTACTTTCTTAAAAAACAGTATCGACCTGCCTTACGGTGGGTCGATTTTTTTTTGCTCTTTTTTTTGTGTGGCTGTAACTAAAAAAGATGAGAATCTCTATAAGCATAAATCTGCTGGATCAATTAAAAATACTTTCTGCGATTTCCGATTTTTGCATTCTTTCTCTAACTTTTAACTTCCAACTTCAATATTTGTTGTTATTGCTAAAAGTTGCGCTATTAAAAGGATAAGACCTGGAAACTATGAAAAAAAATAGATTAGATTTTTTTATTTTTCAAAGGAGGGTAGCTTGATGCGAAAATATAGTAGACCCGAAAACCACTTTAATGATATTTTTAGTTTTAAAAAAGTGGCTGGTTATATTTATTCTCATTACCTTCTTTTAATCTCCTTTGCATTACTTCTTGTGATAATCTTTATTCTTATTGCAACTATAATATTTCCTGCCTGATTTTATTACTTTACTGGATAAAATAACATTAATAATGCAGTGATATTTAAATGTCTTAAATAAAATGCATCGCTAAATTGGCTCTATCGCATTTTGGTCTTATTTTAATTTTTGCCTTTTAACTGTTGTACTGTCAAGTTTCTTATTCTTGACTTTAGATGTCAGAGTGTTGTACTTTTGATTTTCGATCTTGAACTGTTTTATAAAACAAAGAGATAATTACCTTTTAAGGGTTTTTACAAATAATCTATCATATTTTAACTGGTCAATATAAGCTATATAATAGCTGTTTTCGTCCATGCAAAAGGAGATATCCTTAACCTGTGAATCTGTAATTGCACTCTTTGTCAGTGGTTTCCAGCTGTCATCATCTAAAATATAAACAAATGGTAAAAATCCATTTTCCTGATCAATAAAGGCTGAATATATATTTGAAAAATCTGCTATAAGCAAAGACTTGTAAATAGCACCCTTTGAGTATCCAGCAGATCCGGTATATTCCCAGTTACCTTTTGAATATTTTAAGACAGTTAGTTTATCTTCAAAAGCTCCATCTGCAAAAGAAACATACGGTTCATCGTTAAATACCTTTAAAGAAATATAGCGAGCAGAACCTGAAGAGAAACCTTTATTGACCACTGGTTCCCATGCGTTTTTTTCAAACTTCATGACTGTCAATTTACCGCTGGTTGATTTATCAGAAAAAGCAAGATAGATAGTATCCTTACAGCAAGCTATATCGAGATAAATAGCAAGATCGTCAGAGATAAATCGAGACCCAAGAGGCTCCCATGTTTTCCCGGTAAACTTGTAAACGCAGGCTTTACCGTGATTTTTTATATCTTGAAAGGCTACAATAGGGGTTTTGTTAAAAATTATAAGCTTAACATAATTAACAGCACCAGGAGTAAAGCCTTCACAGCCGACAGTCTCCCAGTTATCATTTTTATAGTGCATAACTGTTAGTTTCTTACCGTTAGCCTCGTCAATATAGGCGATATATGGAGTTGTTTCATCAAAGGCAAGGCAAATAGAAGTGGCAGTGCCCTTTGAAAAACCCTTTTTGCCCATATACTGCCAGGTGTTGCCATCAAAAAACATAAGGCTTGCTCTACCTCCTGCTGCGAAATCTTGAAATGCAATATAAAGAGTGGAATTGTTTATTTTAAGGTCTATAAACCTTGCAGAGGAAGCTGTAACACTTTTATCTGTCAGAGGTTGCCAGATTTGATTATTAAAGTACTCGGCATCGTTTTTTTGGAAAGAGAAAAATAACAGGATAAGCAAAAGAAAAGCAGAGAAAAGGTAAAGTGAAATATATTGGTTTTTTTTAAATACTGGGAAAGTCATTTTGTAAATTCCTTGAGAAATCGATAAATACTGAATTATTTATATAGATCAGGGGATTTTTTGCAAGCAAAATCTGGTTTTGGTTTTTAAAATAGGTGAATAGTTGTTCTAATTATTTTTTTTTGATTATGGAAATACTGAAATGTGATATTAATGGTGCTATTGAAAATATATGGCTCTTCGCTTTATAATTTGTTAAATAAAATGCCACTACGCAGCATATAACCTGGTGAGCGCTGGATAAGCAGGGGAAAGAAAGATAAGAAGAGCCAAAAATAGCTACATCTTTCTTTTTAAAAGCAGAATCACAAACTCAGCAAGAACATTTCTACACTATTCTCAAGGAGAGCTTCTTTTATGCGTTTGTAAGATTACAGGATTTGAAAAATGAATAATCAAACTTTTCATATATTTCAGGAAAGACTTCTATGGCTCTTGGTAACAGGTTATTTACAAGAGCAAGAAATATTCCATAATTTAAAATAGGAATATTATGCTCCATCAATATTTTCATATTTTGAGTATACTGTTTCCTGGTTATCATACAACCGCCACACATGATTACAGCTGAAATATCCTTTATTTCAAAACTTCCAGGGAACTCTCTCGTTATGGAAATCTTAACATTGGCGTTTATAAATTTGCGAAAAAGCGCTGGTATTTTGACAGTACCTATATCGCCATCCTGTCTATGGTGATTACATAATTCAAGGATCAAAATATGTGATCCATCCTTAATTTGAAAAAATTTAGGTATGCTTTCAAGGAAAGGCAAAAGTTCCCCTTTCTTTCTGGCCATCAGGATTGAAAAAGAGGTTAATGGTTGTTTTTGAGGAAGAATTTTTGCGACTATATGAAAAACCTGACTATCGGTAATTACAAGATCAGGTTCTCTTCCTATAGATTTATATAGCTTTTCAAGTTGAGTTTCTTTAACAACGAGAGCACTTGCATCTTTATCTAAAATATCCCTTAATGTTTCCACCTGTGGTAAGATCAATCTCCTTTTGGGAGCTGAGATATCTATTGGAGTTACAAGAAGAATGAGTTGATTTTGAAATACGATACCTTCAACAGGTCCAGCTTCCTGCTCAACTTTATCTTTAAAATCTATTAACTTTTTTTTAAGTTCTAAAATCCCTTTTTTAGAAGTATTATCAACTACAACATAAGGAAAAGAAGTAAGATACTTTTTATCCTCTGCTATCTCTTCTTGATAAAATGTAAAGGCAATTATGAGCAATTTATTATTTTTTAAAATGTATTCTATATAATTTTTTTCAAGTTCAATAATATTTTTATTGGAGTTAGTTACAAAAACAACAATATCGGCTAAATCAAGTTTTTCACGGGATTTTTCAACTCTGAGTTTCCCGATTTCACCAATATCATCAAGACCAGCTGTATCATAAAAAACAACAGGTCCAAGATCAGAAAGTTCCATAGTATGTGCTACAGGGTCTGTTGTTGTTCCCGCGAGATCAGAAACTATTGCAACATTTTTCTCAGCAATGTTGTTTATTAAAAATGACTTTCCACTGTTTCTAAGTCCAATGACAACTATTTTCAG